>CALXUL010000272.1 GCA_944391635.1 uncultured Clostridia bacterium
CATAGGACGTATTACAGTTACATCTTTACGTGAAAGATAGGTCACAGGCTGGAAACAGCCGATACGGCCTTCGTAAATAAGATTCATCATAAATGTTTCTACGGCATCGTCCATATGATGTCCCAGAGCAATTTTATGCGAGCCCATTTCAAGGGCGGCGTTATGTATTGCGCCTCTTCGCATCTTGGCACATAGGGCGCACGGATTTTTCTCACGGCGGTGCTCAAATATGATTTTTCCTATTTCGGTGCGCTTTATGTTCAGCTCGGTTTTTGCATCATTGCAAAGACGTATGATAGCGTCAATATCTGTATTCCCAAATCCCAAATCTATGTAAACCGCACACACGCTGAATCTTTTTGGATGAAACTCGGATAATTTTGCCATGCCCCGAAGAAGCAAAGCAGAGTCCTTACCGCCCGACAGAGCCACCGTTATTTTTTCGTCCTGTTCGATCATATTATAATCATCAATGGCTTTTCTAAGCCGTCCAATAACCTGCTGCACTTTAAACTCCTTCATGTTTGATGATAACATTTTATTATTCGGGCATATTGTTGTCAATAAGTGAAATCGTATTTTGAAAGTTAGTATTTTAAAGAAAAAAGAAGAAAATCAAAGAAAATAAGAGTGATGCTGCGGCAAATTAAAAAAATCAAAAAAGCCTCTTGACAAAATTGTTTATGCATATTATAATGTCACGGTAAAATAAATATAACGAGAGGAATAGATTATGTCTACATTTATGAAAAATCCTCAGGACGTAGAGAGAAAGTGGTATATTGTCGACGCAGCAGACAAGCCGCTTGGTAAGGTTGCCGCTCAGGCAGCAACAATCCTTATGGGAAAACATCGTCCTGATTATACACCGCACGTAGATTGCGGCGACTGCGTTATTGTTGTTAACGCCGCTAAGGCTGTGCTTACCGGTAAAAAGGCGTCTGATAAGTTTTACAGACATCATACAGGTCATATAGGCGGTCTTAAAGAGGTTTCTTACGGTGAGCTGCTTGAAAAGAACCCCGAAAAGCTTGTAAATATAGCAGTTAAAGGAATGCTTCCCAAGAATAAGATAGCATCCGCCGCTATAACCAGATTAAGAGTATATTCCGGCGACAGCCATTCACAGCAGGCACAGAAGCCCGAAGTATTTGTAAAGTAAGGAGGTTTTACGAATGTATAATAATGATGCGTATTTTTACGGCACCGGCAGAAGAAAATCATCTGTTGCAAGAGTAAGACTTCTTCCGGGCAGCGGTTCAATAACAATCAACGGCAGAGATATAGACGATTATTTCGGCCTTGAAACACTTAAGCTTATCGTGCGTCAGCCGCTTGAGCTTACCGAGACAACATCAAAATTCGATGTTATTGTCAATGTCAACGGCGGAGGCGTTACAGGTCAGGCGGGAGCTATCAGACATGGTATAGCCAGAGCACTTGTCGAGTCGGATGAGACAATGAAGCCGATTCTTAAAAAAGCAGGATTTATCACCCGTGATCCGAGAATGAAAGAGCGTAAAAAGTACGGTCTCAAAGCAGCCCGTCGTGCGCCCCAGTTCTCCAAGAGATAATTATTTTTGCAAAGTCTTTGCTTTATGCAGGGGCTTTGCTTTTTTATTTGTTTTGTATACATTATTTATTAAATAAAACAGGGGGAAAACAAATATGAATACAATAATTGTTGAAGGCCATAGAGGTTACAGAAGCAAATATCCCGAAAATTCTCTTGTATCATTTGAAGCCGCCATGGATCTGGGTGTGGACGCTTTTGAATTTGATATACGAATGTCAAAAGACGGAGTCCCTGTTATTATGCATGATTCCGATACATATCGCGTGTCAGGAGAACATGTAGTTATTGAAGAATCAACACTCAGCAGGCTGAAAGAGCTTGACATAGGCAAAAAATTATACGGAGAAGATTTTGCCGGTACTCGCATACCAACGCTAAAAGAAGTTCTGGCGCTTGTCAAATCTAAAAATCCTGAATTTAAACTTGGCGTAGAATTTAAATCTTATGAAGAAAATTGCGTTGACATTTCCGTTTCTATGCTAAAAGAATACGGATTATTTTATAATTGTTGGTTTTATTGTTTTAATGCAAGAATAATAAAGTATATCAAAACTCGTTACAACGGCACAACTATGGGTTATCCCGACTTTCAAATGAAAGAGTTTGAGCCGGATTCTTATAAATATTATGATGAAATAGGTTTGGATACAAAATTTTTGAATTCTGAAATACTTGATATATACCTAAAAAAGGGCTTGCCCATTCATTATTATTGTGCCGATGATGAGAAGACGGTTAGAAGCGCAATACAAAATGGCGCATCATTGATAACTGCAAATGATCCCGTTCCGCTTTTAAAAGTACTTGGCAGAATATGACTATACCGCACAGCATAACTGTGCGGTTTTTAACTTGACGGATATTGTCAGCTTTGTTGCATAAATTAATATTATTCTTACTTACACCAAAAACGGAAATTGCAAGAATTCATTCATTTTTTGCTAATATGGAATTTAAAATAATTAGTAAATGGGTAAAAATGAATATCTTGATTGACAAACTTTCATTTGTGGTGTATTATAATATCCATAATTAATGAGAGAAGGTAAAATATGAATAATTATTTGGTCGTTTTTACTTTTTTGAGTTCCGCCTTGGCACTGCTTTTTGCTGTATTTACAGCTAAAAAGGTTTTGGGCTTTTCGGAAGGTACGGAAAAAATGAAAAAAATATCACAATCTGTGCGTGCCGGAGCAAACGCATATCTTAAAAGACAGTATTCTGTTGTAGCTGCGTTTTTTGCTATAATGCTTGTTGTGCTGGTAGTTATGGCGGCATTTGGTATGCTTACATGGTATGTGCCGTTTGCGTTTATAAGCGGCGGATTCTTTTCCGGGCTATCCGGATTTATAGGTATGAAGATAGCTACAGCATCCAATGCGCGCACTGCAAACGCATGCCGTGAAGGTCTTAATAAAGGTCTGCGCATTGCCTTTTCTGCAGGTTCAGTAATGGGATTTACAGTTGTAGGACTTGGGCTTTTGGATATATCCATTTGGTTTACGCTTCTTAAATATGTTTTTCGTCTTGAGGCGGCACAGATAACTGCATC
>CALXUL010000273.1 GCA_944391635.1 uncultured Clostridia bacterium
CAGGATATTCCTTCATAATTGCACCTAAAAACTGAGCACGTGTTATTGTTGGGATTGAAAGTTTCCTGGCAGCTGCAAGTTCCGGATTATCAGCTTTTACAGCTGCGGTATATATTACAAGGTCAGCTCCTTCGACATTCTCTTCACGTTGACCTATAAAAACCTCTACACCAATGTCTTCTAAATGCTTAGTAATATGTGATGGACTGCGGTCTGAGCCTTTTACTTTGTAACCGCGGTTTTGTGCGATTTCCGCAAGACCGCTCATACTGATTCCGCCGATTCCGACAAAATGCAAAACAGCATTCTCAGAAAGATCCGACATATCAAATCTTGACATATAAATTCATTACCTTTCAAAGTTAAAAATATAATACTATTCTATTATTATACCGCCAAATTACATTATAAACCAAAAAAAACGTTTTGTAAATAACTTGAAAAGTTTTTCTCATTTTTTTATATAGTAATTAGCAAAATTTAAACTGTTTACAGATAAATGAGCAAGAAATTTATTGTTTGTAATAAAAAATGGTGATGAAATTTAGCTAAATGGAGTGTGAGAATATGAGAATTATTGAAAATAAGGCGGAAGATGTAAAAATTGCGTATATCGGAGGAGGGTCAAGAGGCTGGGCTTGGGGTTTTATGAGTGACCTTGCGTCTTGCGGTGATATGTGCGGAAGTGTATATCTTTATGACATAGATAAAGAGGCTGCAGTACATAATCAAATTATAGGAAATAGAATTAAAGATGATCCGGAATGTGTGTCAGAGTGGGAATATAAGGCTGTTGATACATTAAAGGAAGCTGTAAGCGGAGCGGATTTTGTAATTATTTCAATTTTGCCTGGAACATTTGACGATATGGAAAGCGATGTGCATTGTCCGGAAAAGTATGGTATTTATCAATCAGTGGGCGATACTGTTGGTGCCGGCGGTGTGCTTAGGGCTCTTAGAACAGTACCCATGTTTGATGTTATAGCTGATGCGGTGAGAGATTATGCACCTGATGCATGGGTTATTAATTATACTAACCCTATGACTGTTTGTGTAAAGGCTCTATATAACAGATTCCCAGATATTAAGGCTTTTGGATGCTGCCATGAAGTATTTGGCACACAAAAGCTTCTTGCAAAAGCAATTGAGGATATAAAAGGAATAAAGAACATACAAAGAAGCGATATTGATGTGAATGTTGTGGGTATCAATCATTTTACGTGGCTTACCGCTGCAAACTACAAGAATATAGATATTTTTCCTATATACCAGGAGTTTGTTAAAAAGTATAAAGCAGATGGATTTGGCGAGAAAGTAGACGATAACTGGAGAAATAAATATTTTTCAAGCCGTGAGATGGTAAAGATGGATTTGTTTGACAGGTATGGTTATATTGCAGCAGCAGGTGACAGACATCTTGCAGAGTTTTGCCCGGGCAAATGGTATTTAAAAGACCCTGATACTGCAGCTAAATGGGGTTTTGGATTAACACCTGTTTCGTGGAGGAAACAAGACCTTGCAGAACGTCTTGCAAAGAGTAAGAGATTGGTTGAAGGTGAAGAAAAAATGGAAATATCAAAATCCGGCGAAGAGGGTGTTAATCAAATACGTGCGCTTTTGGGACTGCGTGAGCTTGTAACAAACGTAAATATACCAAATGTAGGGCAGATTCCAAATCTTCCGTATGGGGCAGTAGTTGAAACAAATGCAGTATTTAGAGCAAATTCTCTGACACCTGTGTTTGCGTCATCTGTACCAAATGAAATCTATCCAATGATAGTTCATATATCATCTAATCAGCAAATTCTAGCCAGTGCATGTTCAAGAAGAGATATTGAAAAAGCCTTTATTTCGTTTATAAACGAACCAAATGTTACTCTTGGGATTTCAGATGCGCGTAAGTTATTTGACGAAATGGTTGATAATACAAAAGAGTATTTAGGAGAGTATTTCAATTAATGGGGGCATATTTAATGGAAAATTTGAAAAGAACAGAATCATGCAGCCTTACCGAACGGGTGCTACAGTTTGGTGAGGGGAATTTTTTAAGAGGTTTTGTTGACTGGATGATTGATAGGCTTAATAAGGAGCAAAATGCAGATCTTGGTGTTGTGGTTGTTCAGCCTCTTGAAAACGGTATGTGCGAAACTCTTTCAAAGCAAGATTGCCTGTACCATTTGTTTTTGCGAGGGCTAAAGGATAATAATGCAGTAGAAAAGATAACATGTATCGAATGTATTTCCAGGGCAATAAATCCATACAAGGATACAGAAAAGTTCTTTCAAATAAGCCAGAATCCTAATTTGAGGTTTATAATTTCCAATACTACAGAAGCAGGGATTGAGTATATAAGCGGTCAGCGCTATGGTGACTATCAAAATTCAAGCTTTCCGGGCAGACTTACCATGTTCTTAAAACGTCGTTATGAAAGCGGACTTGACGGTTTCATAATTTTCCCTTGCGAACTTATTGATGCAAATGGCGATAAGCTCAAAGAATGTATTTTAAAATATGCAAATGAGTGGGAACTTGGCGAGGATTTTATATCCTGGATAAACACTAATAATCACTTTACAAATACATTGGTTGATAGGATTGTTACGGGATATCCGAAAGATAACTATAATGAGTTTGAACAACGTCTTGGTGTGCACGATTTAATGATTGATACTGCGGAAATTTTCCATTTATGGGTAATTGAAGGCAATAAAAAATTAGAAGAAGAAATACCGTTTTATAAGGCAGGTTTAAATGTTATTTGGACGGATGATGTTAAACCGTATAAAAAGCGAAAAGTACGTATATTAAACGGAGCGCATACAATGTCAGTTTTGGCTGCAAGGCTTATGGGGCTTGAAACAGTTAAGGAAATGATGGAAGACAGGGAAATGTATGATTTTATTAAGTACGGGGTATATAGTGAGATAATTCCAACTCTTGATTTACCTAAAAATGAACTTACAGAATTTGCTGATGATGTATTTATGCGTTTTAAAAACCCGTTTATAAAGCATTATCTATTAAGTATTGCTTTAAATTCGGTTTCAAAATTTAAAGTACGTGTTTTGCCAAGTATCAAAGATTACATTAATATTTATGGAAAAGAGCCGAAATGTCTTGTTTTTTCGTTGGCTGCGCTTATACTTTTTTATAAGACTGATGAGGCAAAGGATTCAGATGAAGTTATAGCGTTTATGAGGAACGCAACAGTTGGAACTGTTTTGTCAAATACAGAATTATGGGACGAGGATTTGTCATACCTTGAACACAGTATATCTGGTTATATTCAAAATATTGAGAAATACGGGATGAGAGATGCCATAAAAAGGCTTATTGGTGAGTTAAAATGAAGACAATTTTAATTAGTGATAAAGATAATGTCGAGGTTGTTGTAGAAGGTGAAAGCGCAGGACATAAAATAGCCCGAAAAAATATTTATTCAGGCGAAGATATTATTAAATATGGCTTTCCGATAGGAACTGCGACAAAAGATATAAAGCGCGGAGAAATTGTACATACAAATAACATTAAAACAAAACTGGAAGATAAAGCACAATATACTTATAATCCTGAGTACTCATATACCCTGAATAAAAAAAACGCAACCTTTATGGGATATAAGAGGAAGTATGGCAGGGCAGGAGTGCGAAATGAAATATGGATAATAAATACGGTTGGCTGTGTAAATAAGACTGCGCAGATTCTTCAGCAAGAGGCAAATAATAGATACGGCGGAATGTGTGACGGTATTTATGCATTTTCGCATCCATACGGGTGCTCACAGCTTGGCGACGACCACAAGATGACGCAAAAAATTCTTTCGGGTCTTGTTAGAAATCCGAATGCATCCGGTGTACTTGTGTTGGGGCTTGGGTGTGAAAACAATAACATTAATGAATTTAAAAAGGTGCTTGGCAGGTATGACGAAGAGAGAGTAAAGTTTATAAATGCTCAGGATTGTGAGAACGAAATAGAAGAAGGACTGAAGCTTATAGGTGAACTTGCTGCGTACGCTTCAAAACTTAAGCGTACAGAATGTAGTATTAGCGAACTTGTTGTTGGGCTAAAATGCGGAGGGAGCGACGGCTTTTCCGGAATTACCGCAAACCCGCTGATAGGCAGAGTTTCTGATTTGCTTATAGGAAACGGTGCAACTTGTCTTCTGACAGAGGTTCCGGAGATGTTCGGCGCTGAAACAATTCTTATGAACCGGTGTGAATCTGAGGAGATATTCGATAAAACGGTTGAGATGATTAATTTCTTTAAGAACTATTATTTATCTCACGGTCAGCCGGTATATGAAAACCCGTCACCGGGAAATAAGGCTGGAGGAATATCAACGCTGGAAGATAAATCGCTGGGGTGTGTACAAAAAGCGGGGAACTCGCCGGTGGTAGATGTTCTGAATATTGGGGAATTGCCTTATAAAAATGGGCTGAATTTGCTGTATGGACCAGGAAATGATATGGTTGCCGTGACAAATCTTGCCGCGTCAGGCTGTCAGCTTATAATGTTTTCCACTGGCAGGGGAACGCCTCTTGGTGCGCCTGTTCCAACAATTAAAATATCGTCGAATAGCCTGCTCTATTCTAAAAAAACGCATTGGATTGATTTTGATGCTGGAAAAGTTCTTGAACAGGGTTTTGACATTGACAAAGATTTGTTTTCGTTTATATTATCTGTTGCAAATGGTAAAAAAACAAAGAACGAAGAAAATAATTATCGTGAAATTGCAATATTTAAGGATGGGGTGACTTTATGAATAAAACGGTATGTTTATGCATACCGCTTTATTTTTTATATTAAAAAAAGGCATTGGCGGGCGTTGTTATTATTGACAAATGCATAAACTTATGCTATACTGAAAAAAATAGATGTGTTGCTGTTAGATGTTTTGCAGACGTTTTAATTGCTTCATATCTGAATTTATTTCTTTTTATACAGGAGAAGAATAATGGCGGATAAAAAAAAGGAAAAAACTATAGTCGCTATTGAAGATGAAGACGACAAGAAAAAAGCCCTTGAGGCGGTTTTGGGAGTTATTGAGAAACAATACGGCAAAGGCAGTATTATGAAATTGGGTGAGAAACCCAGAATAAGCGTGGATGTTATTCCTACCGGTTCACTTACACTTGACTTGGCGCTTGGGGTAGGCGGAATTCCAAAAGGGCGCGTAATAGAAATATATGGTCCTGAGTCGTCGGGTAAGACAACTGTTGCGCTCCATATAATTGCCGAAGCTCAAAAACGCGGTGGTGACGCAGCGTTTATTGATGCTGAGCATGCCCTTGATCCTGAGTATGCCCAAAAGCTTGGCGTTGATATTGATAATCTTTTGGTATCACAGCCGGATACCGGAGAAC
>CALXUL010000274.1 GCA_944391635.1 uncultured Clostridia bacterium
GGTAGATGGCGGTATGGGTGATAATCCGAGATATATTATGTATGAATCAGAGTATACTGCCGTTATTGCGAACAATGCCGGAGCAAAACCGTCAGAAAAGGTCACGATTGCAGGCAAATGCTGCGAATCCGGTGATATTCTGATAAAGGATATTATGATGCCGGAAATAAAGGTTGGCGACACATTAGCAGTGCTGGCGACCGGAGCTTATAACTATTCTATGGCTTCAAATTACAACCGTATCCCGCGTCCTGCAATGGTTGCAGTTTCCGGCGGTAAATCTAAAGTTGTAGTACGCCGCGAAAGTTATGAGGATTTAATCAGAAATGATTTATAATTGTGGGTTTTTAACTCTCTAAAAAACTAAATCTATAATAAAATCAGGGAGGCGGTAACCTCCCTGATTTTATTATAGAAAACCTCTGTTTCGCTCAGAACTCAAGTATTTTCTACAGGCTGACAGGAATATCGGTTAGGCGATATTCCCCCCTGCTTTATATTTACTTTTCAAGCTGTCCCAAACTTGCGGCTTTAAGATATGCATTTATAAAACCTTCAAGATCACCGTCCATTACCGCCTGTATATTTCCTACTTCATACCCCGTTCTGTGGTCTTTTACCATAGTATACGGATGGAATACATACGACCTAATCTGGCTTCCCCATGCAATTTCTTTTTGTACGCCCTTTATATCCTCAATCTTTTCCTTTTGCTGCTGTTCAGCAATTTCGGCAAGTTTTGCTTTTAGCATTCGCATTGCATACTCTCTGTTTTGATGCTGTGAACGCTGGGTCTGACAGGCTACTACTACTCCAGTTGGGATATGCGTTATACGCACTGCCGAATCGGTCTTATTGATATGCTGTCCACCGGCTCCGGAAGAACGATAAGTATCCACCTTTAAGTCCTCTGGTCGTATATTTATTTCCATATCATCATCAATTTCAGGCATTACCTCTATTGACGCAAATGATGTGTGGCGTCTGCCAGATGCATCAAACGGCGATATACGCACCAGGCGATGTACTCCTTTTTCCGACTTCAAGTATCCATAAGCATTAAGACCGCTTATCATTATTGTAGCGCTTTTAACACCGGCATCATCACCGGGCAGCATATCTAATGTTGAAACTGAATACCCATTTTTTTGTGCATACATATTATACATACGCAAAAGCATCTCGCACCAATCCTGTGCCTCTGTTCCACCTGCTCCGGCGTGAAAGGTTAAAATAGCATTCTTACTATCATAACGTCCAGACAAAAGAGTCTGCAATGTCAACTTCTCACACTCATTCTCTACTGACGCAACCTGTGCCTTTACCTCAGGCAACATAGACTCATCATTTTCCTCATTTGCCAAATCACACAAAACCAAGGCATCTTCCCAGGCACTTTTTAATGTGGTATATTTATCTACCTTATCCTTTAACTGTTTTGTTTGCTGCAAAATTTTCTGAGAATTATCTACATCATCCCAAAATCCAGGTTCTGCAGCCTTTGCTTCCAGTTCCTTTATCTTGCTCTGGGTCGCTTCAATGTCAAAGTGAATCCCTCAAATCCGCAATGCTTTTCTCCATGCCCTGTAATCGCAGACGGCATTCTTCATATTCCAGCACATTATCACTTCTTTCTATAACTTTATATCAACTCAGGCATTTCTGCCGCAGCAATTTTTATATTTCTTACCACTGCCGCAAGGACATGGGTCATTTCTGCCAGGTTTTTTAGCAGCTTTCTTAGGCTGATTTCCAAGCGAACCATCGCCTGCCGTTTCAATCGGCTTTGCAACCTGAACACGGCGTATCTCCACCTGCGGACGCGGCTTTATACCAAGCACCAATCTTACAGTATCGCGTTTTATCGACTCAAGCATTCCCTCATAAAGCTCACTGCCTACATTTCGATATGCAACAACAGGGTCATGCTGCGCATATGCCTGAAGTCCTATCTCACGCTTAACATGTTCCATCTCATCCAAATGGTCCATCCACAGCGTATCTACTACTCTTAGCATCATAACACGTTCTATCTCACGCATCTTATCGCCGAACAATTCTTCCTGCTCAGCATAGCGTGCATTACCTATTGCCATCAGGCGCTCTTTTATATCTTCTTTAGTTATCGTTTCAAGTTCATCTTTGCTTACAGAAAATTCGCCTCGCGCCTGGAGTATTCTGTTTGCAAAATCGTACAACGCATTAAGATTCCATTCTTCCGGTATATCGTGAATGCCTATATAATCATCAAGCGCAGTATCAATTGCCGATTCCATCATACTCTTTACAGTAGAAGAAATATCTTCCCCGTCTATAACCATCTGACGCTGACGATAGATTATCTTTCTTTGTTCGTTCATAACCTCGTCATACTGCAGCACATGTTTACGCATATCAAAATGTCTGCTCTCAAGGTTCTTCTGCGCATTTTCAATCGCATTAGTAAGCATTTTTGCTTCTATCGGCTCATCCTCGGCAATTCCAAGAGTTGTAACCATTTTCTTTACCCTCTCCGAGCCGAATATACGCATAAGGTCATCTTCTAATGAAAGGAAGAATTTACTTGCACCAGGGTCACCCTGACGTCCCGCACGTCCGCGAAGCTGGTTATCTATACGGCGTGACTCATGGCGCTCAGTACCTATTATAAACAAACCTCCAGCATCAATAACTTCCTGCTGCTCATCTTTTAACTGTTCCTTAAATTTTTGAAGATATTCACTGTATTTTTTCCTTGCTTCTATTATTTCCTCATTATCGGTTTCCGCAAAACCTGTCGCCTCGGCAATAAGTTCGTCACTAAGCCCTTCCTTAACCAGTTCATGGCGTGCCATATACTCCGCGTTTCCGCCGAGAATTATATCGGTACCACGTCCAGCCATATTAGTCGCAATCGTAACCGCGCCCTTTTTACCTGCCTGGGCAACTATTTCTGCCTCTTTTGCATGGAATTTAGCGTTCAGCACTTCATGCTTTATACCCTCACGTTTTAAAAGTGCAGACAATATCTCCGATTTATCTATATTTACCGTACCTACCAGAACCGGCTGTCCCTTTTCATGACATTCTTTAATCTGGCGTATAACCGCCATATACTTGCCCTTTTCTGTTTTATACACGGAATCCTGATAATCTTTTCTTATAACTGGCTTGTTTGTTGGCACCGCAACAACGTCCAGGTGATATATTTCCTGAAATTCAGTTTCTTCGGTTAAAGCAGTACCAGTCATACCCGACAGCTTATTATACATACGGAAGTAATTCTGGAAAGTGATTGTTGCAAGAGTCTTGCTCTCGTTTTCAACATCAACGCCCTCTTTTGCTTCAATTGCCTGATGCAGTCCGTCAGAATACCGTCTGCCCGGCATTATACGTCCGGTAAATTCATCAACAATCATTACCTGTCCGTCTTTTACAACATACTGACGGTCACGCTGCATTACACCGTTCGCCTGCAATGCCTGATTCAGGTGATGCTGCAATTTCATATTCTCCGGATCTGCCAAATTCTCTATCCCGAATGCCTGCTCTGCCTTTGCAACACCTCTCGGAGTAAGCGTAGCCGTTTTGGCTTTTTCATCCACAATATAATCTGCATCAACATCGTCGCCAATAAGTTCTTTATTATCCTCTTCGGTAACAACAAGCTTCTTTAATCTTTTTACAAATGCATCTGCATCACGGTAAAGATTATTTGCCGCATCGCCCATACCTGAAATAATAAGCGGTGTACGTGCCTCATCAATAAGAATTGAGTCAACCTCATCCACAATAGCATAGTTATGTCCGCGCTGAACCATCTGCTCTTTATATGTTACCATATTATCACGCAGATAATCAAAGCCCAGCTCGTTATTGGTTCCATAGGTTATATCAGCCGCATATGCCTGCTTTCTCTGCTGCTGATCCAGGTCGTGGATAATAAGTCCTACCGACATTCCTAAGAACCTGTATACTTTTCCCATCCATTCTGAATCTCGCTTTGCCAGGTAATCGTTTACGGTAACGATATGTACCCCTTTACCTGTAAGCGCATTCAAGTATGCCGGCAATGTGGATACAAGTGTTTTACCTTCACCGGTTTTCATTTCGGCAATTCGTCCCTGATGCAGGATAATTCCGCCTATTACCTGTACATAAAAATGTTTCATTCCCAAAACACGCCAGCTTGCCTCACGCATAACTGCAAACGCCTCCGGCAGCAGGCTGTCTAATTCTTCGCCTTCTGCAATACGTTTTTTAAATTCATCTGTTTTGTCGCGAAGCTGTGTGTCACTAAGAGACGCCATATCATTTTCAAGCTCCATAACCTTATCGGCTATTGGTTTTACGCGCTTCAGCTCACGGTCTGAATAGGTACCGAATATTTTATCAAATAATCCCATTCTTTCTTTCCTTTCAAATCTTGCTTATGTTATATTTCCCCATTTAACCATAACATATATAGTATACCATATTAATTGTAGAAATACAACTTTTTTTTCTAATTCATCCCAAAGTTTTTGTAATGGATTTTTTTATCTTAGTAAATATAAATACAAAAAATACAAACTGGGCGGCGGCTGTTACAAACCAGGTTACAGGATATGACAAATACAAATTCTCCAGCGTTTTATCCATTCTGAAAAGTGTATATATCCAGACAATTCTAAGTCCACACGCGCCGATTAATGATACTATCGCCGGCACAAGCGAACTTCCAAGCCCTCTTGATGCTCCTACAATAGTATCCATCAGTCCGCACAGGAAATACAAAATACATATATATTTAAGACGTATCATACCATAACTTATAACCTCGGCAGAAGACGAATAAATCCCCAAAAGCGTATTCCCGGCAAGATATGCAATACCGCCCAGAACTATTCCTATTACGGTCACCGTCCCCATACATATGATAAATACTCTTTTTACCCTATCCATTTTATTTGCACCGTAATTCTGGCTTGTAAAGCTGAGCGCCGTCTGATGGAGTGAATTCATTGCTGTATAAACAAATCCCTCGATATTTGATGCAGCCGCGTTACCTGCCATCGCCGTTTTTCCAAACAGATTCACCGATGACTGTATAAGCACATTTGAAATAGAGAAAACCGCACCCTGAAGCCCGGCAGGCAATCCTATACGCATCATCCTAAACAGTACCCGCTTATTAATATGCAGCTTTTTCAGATTAAGCCGGCATCCTGTTGTCCGCTCAAGCCTGCAAAGGCAGCGTACTATAAGACCGGCTGATATTGCCTGTGATATAATTGTCGCAAGCGCAACACCTGCTACATCCAAATGAAACTGGGTTACAAATATAACGTTTAAAATTACATTTACAATACCTGCCACAATAAGATAATACATAGGTCTTCTCGTATCGCCCAGCGCACGCATAACAGCATATCCGAAGTTATAAAGCATAACTACCGGCATACCTACAAAATATACACGCATATAAAGAGATGCCTGGTCAATGACATCCTCAGGCGTATCCATCATCTCAAGCAAAGGTCTTGCAAATATTACACCAAGCACTGCCAGAAAAATTCCGCACAGCACACTAAATAATACCGATGTATGTACAGTACTTGATGCAGATGCCAGCCTGCCCGAACCTATTGCCTGCGCCACCAAAACATTTGTGCCTACCGAAAACCCTATAAATACATTGATAAGAAGATTAGTCAGCGCGCCGGTAGACCCTACCGCTGCAAGCGCACTTTCTCCAACAAATCTTCCCACTACTATTACATCTGCTGCATTAAAAAGCAGCTGAAGCATTCCTGACAGCATAAGCGGAATTGTAAACAAAATAATTTTCCCAAACATCGCTCCGTTTGTCATATCAATTTGGTATCTTTTTGTCTGTTTGCCTGATTCTTTTCTTACCTGTGTCTGCATAATACACTCCCCCTTTTCTTGTCACATTGCGCAGATATGGTTCTCTTTCTTTTATAAATTATATACCTCTTTTTATTTCTGTCAACCCAAATTCCAAAACTTTTAATATTTATTTTTCATCACGCCAGCTTTTAATACTTGGTAATAAAATTAACAATTTATTCATTTACTTTTACTGGGATTAATGGTATAATGTATCCGCAGGGCATATAATAATGCCATATGCAAAAATTTAGCCAAAAGAGGTGCGGTATGAAAGAATATCTCCAAAATTTTAAAACGGTTTTTGAAAGGGAATACACGTGGAAGGAAGGGTTTATGCGCAACGTATACCGCTACGGCAATAAGCTCGCACTGTATTATCCGGAGAAAAAGGAAAAATGGACTTATAATGAATTAAATTCAGAAGCCAATCGTTTTGCCAATGCCCTCATCGAAGACGGCGTTGGACACGGCGATGTAATTATGTATCAATTATTAAACTGCCCGGTATTTGCTTTTGCGTATATTGCAGCACATAAACTCGGCGCAGTAAACTGTCCGGTAAACTATCGTCTTTCAGCGGGCGAAATAGCTCTTACCATTGACGATTCCAGACCTGCTGTTTTTATTTACGAAGCTGAACAGCAGGATATTATAAAAAAGGCGCTTGAAATGTCTAAATATCCGCCAAAACGCGTTATCATGATGGATATTGATAAAAAAGCCGCCGCAATGGATGAGGCTGTTTCCTATGAGGACTATATCGCAGGTGCATCTGACTCAGAGCCCCAAATCAATTATGAGCTTTCAATTTATGATGAAACAACACGTCTTTATACCTCAGGTACTACCGGCAGACAAAAAGGTGTCCCCCTTACAAGTATAAATGAGGTTTTATCAGCGCATGACATACTTATTCATTTCCCTCTAAACCAAACCGACATAACAATGAACACCACCCCGTGGTTCCACCGCGGCGGCTTGCATTGCGGAGGTCCGACCCCAACATTCTATGCCGGCGGAACTATCATTATAATGCGTAAATTTATACCACGTTTATGTCTTGAATATATTGAAAAATATAAACTTACCTTTGTAGTAGGCGTACCTGCTGTTTTGGAGCAGCTTACCGATACACAGCTAAAAGAGGCGCGTGATCTGTCATCGCTAAAAGGTATCGTAACTATGGGAAGTCCGCTTGAACGCGCTGCCTGCATCAGATTCCAGTCAGTGCTTACCCCAAATATCTTCAATGGTTATGGCACTACCGAATCGCTTTGGAATACATTCCTCCGTCCGTTTGATCTACCCGACCGCGCAGGAACTGCCGGCGGATCTTGTGTTGATGATGATGTTCGAGTAGTAAAGGTATACGAGGACAGGCGTGCAGAACCGGATGATGAAGCTGACTGCAATAATATCGAAGTAGGCGAGGTTATTATAAAGGCTCCGGCGAAATCACCCTATTGCTACTTTAATAACCCCGAAGAAACAAATAAAAAATATTATAAAGGCTACTTATATACAAACGACCTGGGAACTTGGGATGAGAATCACTATGTTACCATATGCGGCAGAAAAGATGACATGATTATTTCCGCAGGCGAAAATATCTATCCAACCCAGGTAGAAGAAGTATTAAACAGCAATCCCAAGGTTGCCGACTGCATCGTTACCGCAGTTCCCGACAAATCCAGAGGTGAACTTGTTACAGCATATATAGTAAAGGCAGATCCATCACTTTCTTATGAAGAACTTGAACAGTTCTGCAAAGACAGTCCCATGATTGCAAACTACAAGCGTCCCAGATACTACCGGTTCGTAAATGAGATACCTCTTAATCTGACTGGTAAAAAACTTCACTATAAAGCCAAAATTATGGCAGCTGAAGATCTTGCAAACGGTCTTTTATACAGGGTTTAAACTTTTTAAAAAAATAGTATAAAAATAGTGGTAATTTCTAAAAGCCTGTGCTATAATAAAGTCAAGAATTTTATCCTGCGGTCATCATACCGCAATAAGGAAAGGACGGGTTTTGAAATGGATGGTTTTTTTGAAAAAGTAAAATCTAACTTCGGAAGGGCAAAGGATGAGGCTAGCAAATACTCTAAGCTTGCTATACAGAAAACCTCAAATCTCGTCAGCCAAACAAAGTATAACTTTGCTGTAAATGATGCAGAAAACAAAATTATCACGTTAATGGCTGAAATCGGTGAATATGTGTATACAGAGTATCTTGACGGCAGCGAATTTCCTGCCGAGGTCGCAGCTAAATGCGCAGATATAGACTCACTTAAAGAAGAAATAGCTTCTTTAAAGGACAAAATTGCTGACTTAAAGGATGCTGTTGTATGTCCGGCTTGCGGCGAATACAATAACAACGAAAATATTTACTGCGCAAAATGCGGTGAAAAACTCCGCACCGTTGCAGTTGAAGTAGAGCCCGAAGCCCAGACAGAACAAGACGATTCATCTGACGAAAACTAAACAAACTAAAATGAGCTTATTGCTTTCGCAATAAGCTCATTTTTTTATTTATCTAACTGTAATTACTCTTATTATACTTGCTGATACCGCTGATGTATCAGAATAAAGTGTTGCTTTTGAATAATCATAGTTTTCAAGTTCGTCTATACTCAAAGTAATATAGGAACCCGTATTGCTTACATCTACCACCTGTACATTTGGAGATACGTTATAAACAGAATCTCCAATCATTACCCTTGTGGCGTCCACCGCCGAAATATCTCCGCTATCAATCTCATAAAGCCTTGTTAAATCCGAAAGTCCAGAGGACGTATTTTTATACATTACCGGCATACCTACCGACAGTCCTGCAATCGTAATACCCTGGTCATAGGTTACTATGCTGCTATTAGAATAAATATTGTATCCGCTTACTGTTCCGTCGCCTGCCTTTATCGTACTTGATACTACTCCAAAAGATGCCGTCGTTTCTACATCCTCAACAAACAATATCGAAATATCGCCGAAACTATTTCCGGTAACCACCCCAAGCAACTGTGCGGAAGATATTGATTTTGCAGTCATTGTATCAAGATCCAAAAGTTCACATTCAGCCGTTTTTTCTTCCTCATAATATGTGCGCTGAATAATTGCAGCATTTTTCATAATGCTCTTGCCGTTTAAAGTTCTGTTTACTTTATCCAGTTCTCCATAACCGGAAGATGGTTTTGACTGTTTAACAAGCGTTGCTTTAGACCCGTTATAATCAATTCTTACCAGGCTTCCTATACTGCTGTCATATTCACGGTCTACGATTATTCTATGCGACTCGCCGTCTGTCATAAATATATCTGCATATAATTCACTTGAGCCTTCATTTGCTCCAGTTTCTGCAATCTGTTCACCAACACTGAGCACTACACCGTAACTGCCTATTGCTGTATCAGATAACTCCACAGCAAATACTGCTTTATCATCCTTGCCAAGAAGAAGCGTCACTCTATCGCCTATCTCAAAGCTTCCCGGTGTTGCGTTAAGTGCGTTTGCGGCAGCATCATAACCTATCTCATAACTCTTTCCGCCTACCGTTACGCTTTCCACATATGCCTTTGACGGCTGTGCGTCATAGTATATACCTGTAACCTTGTCACTATACACATCCATAACATTAGTTCTGGTATTATAGTATACAACATCATTCAGCTGAATGTCATCAATAGATGCAGCCTTTCCATCGCGGTATACAGTAAGCCCGGATGAAACAATTGTTGTACCCTCAAGGTTCGTATCTGAGAGCGAGTAATCATGCGATGCTATCTTCGGTGCTATATCATCATCTTCGCTTATAAGTGCAAAACTCCAGTTACCATAGCTTTCGCCATATAATGTTATATCCGTGCCTGCTTTAATTGATGATTTCTGCTGTGAGAATGTACTCTTCTCACCGGCATAATATACTGTAAAGTTATTATCAAACCGGTACGAGCCTGTATTTCCGTTTGAAATATAATTTATTGTATTATCGGTAATTCCGTTTACATATACCGACATCTAGTGAGCGGCTTTATTAGTACCCTCGCCGGTTACCTTTGTCGCTACAAGATACCCATTTTTATCAAGTACCATATAATCAGCATACTGTCCGGTTGTAAGCGGAGTGCTCATTTTTGAAGTATATATATTGGCATCTGAAAGCCGGACCTCGTCAGACAACAGTTTCTGGCTTTCATTTCCGGATTCTATCACTATCATATCTTTTAACATGGTATATCCGACAGTTTCAATAAGAGTCTTGTCTTCCTCGCCGTAAATATCAGTAAATAATACTCTGTCAAGCATTACTGCGGCATCTGCACGCGTTACCGGCTGATTTACACCATAATAAAGGTCTGTGCTGATTCCAACCGATGCCGCTGCATCAACATAATTGTTCGGCCAAAAATAGCCTACCGCATCCTCAGTATAACCTAAAACTCTCATTAATACCGTAAGCGTTTCTGCAAAGCTGATTGTCTGGTCGGGTCTGAAATTTCCGTCTGAATACCCTGCAACAATTCCTTGCGATGATACATAGTTTATATACGGAGCCGACCACAAGCCGCTCGGCACATCATCAAAGGATGATATAAGCCCTGTGGATTTTGCCTCTGTGTCTTTATTCATTGCAGAAACAATTATTCTTGCAAATTCTGCTCTGGTTATTGTTGCGTCAGGTTTGAAACTTCCATCATCATATCCTGCAATTGCTCCCAAATCTCCCAAACGCATTACCGATTCGTAATAATAACTGTCATTATACACATCAGTATATGCTGCAGCCGCCGACGCAGTTAGCACAAACAAGCACACTGCCATCATGTACGAAATCAGCCGTTTATATATGTGCATTATTTTTCCCTCATTTCATTTTTATTATAGATACTGCCATTACTCCGACCTCAGTGCCTCTATCGGATGCAGCTTTGCCGCACGCCGCGCCGGCGCGATTCCGAAAAATACACCTATAAATATAGAAAATGCAAAACTCATAAATACCATATTAGTCTGCACCACCGTTTCCATACCAAGCACATTTCCCGCACCGGCGCATGCTGCAATTCCAAATATAATTCCGACAATTCCGCCCATTGCGGATAATACTACCGACTCTATCAAAAACTGCATAAGTATATCGGTAGTCCTTGCACCAATTGCTTTTCTTATTCCTATCTCACGTGTTCTCTCGCTTACAGTAACCGTCATTATATTCATAATACCAATACCGCCGACTACAAGCGATATTGCAGCAATACCTGCAAGCATTGTTGTCATTGTCGCTGTCATCTCATCAAGAGTTTCGAGCATTTCCGCAACAGAAGAAACTCTGAACCCTTCATCTGTACCTAATTTTTTCGTTATAAATGCCGTTAGCGCATCTACCGCCGGCTCAACCATTTCCTCGGTTGACGCATTTAGGTAATATGTAGATATATAACTTTGCTTTAAAAACCTCATTGCAGTTGTATATGGGATAGTAACCTTATTATCGCCAGAACTTTCGGTTGAGTCCTCGCTTTCCTCATATACTCCTACTATGGTGAATTTTCGTCCGTTTAACTTTATGGTTTCACCAATCGGGTCAAGTCCTCCATAAAACTCATTTTTTATATAACTTCCTACAATACATATATAAGAACGGTTCTTAACATCAGTATCTGCAATGAATCTTCCGCTTTCAAGCTTTGCTGCGCTCTGTCGAACCTCGCTGTATGAACTGTCACACGCATCAATTGTTGTAGAAAAATTTTCGGTACCAAATTTTGCCGTTACGCTTGAACTTATATATGGCGACATGCCGGATACCAAATCCGGATTTTCTTCCTCAAATTCCTGTATATCCTCAAGCTCTATTGTTCTTGTACTGCCTCTTTGACGCATCATATTTACCGTGATAAGCTTCGTTCCCATCTCGGACATAGAATCGCTTATCGACTTTGTTGCACCTCCGCCTATACCGGTCAGAATTATTACCGATGCAACTCCTATTACTATACCAAGCATCGTAAGGGCTGAACGGCCTTTATTGCCAAGTATACTCTTCATTGACATCTTAAATGACTGGATTATTTTCCCAAATCCCATCAGACCTCGCCCTCCTTTTTCAAGTCGGCATCAAGATCCGCCTTTTTAGCGCCAGCATTTACATTCTCAGCCGTAGCCATATCATTTCGGTTATCAAGATCACTTGTTATCTTGCCGTCACGTATTGTCACTATACGCTCCGCCTGCTTTGCTATTCCCAGGTCATGCGTTATGATGATAATAGTATTTCCATCCTCGTGCAAATCATGAAGCATCTGCATTATTTCAACACCTGATTTTGAATCCAATGCACCCGTAGGCTCATCGGCAAGAATCAGTGACGGATGACTTGACAGGGCACGCGCTATTGATACTCTTTGCTGTTGTCCGCCCGATAGCTCGGTAGGTTTATGATACATCTTATCACCAAGCCCTACCCGTTCCAGCGCCTCTTCTGCCATACGCCGTCTTTTTGATGCGGATATGCCTCTGTATATTAGCGGCAATTCAACATTTTCGAGCGCACTTAATTTTGTTAAAAGATTATACTGCTGAAATATAAATCCCAATTTCTTGTTTCTTATATCTGCCAGCTCATTATCGCGCATCTTGCTGGTTTCTACTCCATCTATCCAATATCTGCCGCTTGTGGGGACGTCAAGACAGCCTATCATATTCATAAGTGTGGATTTTCCTGAACCGGAGGGACCGATTATTGAAACAAACTCATGTTCTTTAATATACAAATCTATGCCGTCGAGTGCATGAAGATAGCCTTCACCCATATGATATGTCTTTGTTATTCCTTCAAGTCTTATCATTTATTCTCGTTCCTCTCCTTTTAAGGCTTATCTCATCGGGCCTCCGCCCCCGCCGCCAGGCATTCCGCCCCCGCCGCTGGGCATTCCGCCTCCAGGCATTCCGCCTCCGGACATACCGCCCATACCCATCTGTCTTCCATCAGAAGATGAGCTTGATGTCTCTGAGTAAACCTCATCGCCCTCTGAAAGTCCGGACAATATCTCGGTATTCTCATCTCCTACAACTCCGACTGTTATCACAACTGTTTCAAATCCATCCGGAGCTTGCGGCAATTGTCTCTCGCCACCAGGTTGCCGCGCACCATCAGTCGTTCCTTGGTTTTTATCAGCATTTTGCTCGGTTTCTGTTTCCTTGGCTTGGTCTGGCATACCCTCCGGTCTTTCACCGCCTATTTGTGGTTTTTCTCCTGCAGTTTTACTGTTAGTATCAGATGACCCGGTCTTTCGGAACACATAATACATATTGCCTATTGTCTTTACCGCTTCTGAAGGTACATAAAGTGTATTCTGTGAAGATTCAACTACAACGCTTGCATCTACATTCATGCTCGGTCTTAAATTTCCCGGCTCATTTATAACCACTTCCGCAGTATACGTTGTTACACCATTTGTCGATGTACCCTCAACCGAAAGATTAGTTATTTCTCCCTCATATACTTCATCTTCAAGAGCGTCACAAGTGATTTCAACCTTTTGTCCGGTAGTAACCTTGCTGACGTCAAGCTCATCAATTTCAAGGTTAAATTTAAGCTTTGATACATCTGCTACAACCATTAAGGTTTGTGTGGAATTAGTCTTATCTATTGTATCGCCGGCTTTTGCGTTTTTAGTGATTACCGTACCGCTTATCGGCGATGTAAGACTATAATCCTCAAGCTGTTCCTGTGCATCACGCATAGACAGCTCAGCATTCTCATAGTTGCTGCGGCTTGAATTGATACTGTCTGTTACCGTATCACTGCTAATGACCGCAACTACGCTTCCCTTTTCTACATAATCACCGTTTTTGTAATTTATTTGTGTTATCTCTCCATCAGTTTCGGCAAGTGCGCTTCCGCTGTCAGATAACATAACCTCTCCCGAACCGGAACTTATCATATCTCCAACCGCTCCGCCGACTTTCAGACCTTCATAAAATGCACCCGGATTTTCAAATGTAATTGTTACATTATATAATCTCGAACCGTCACTTCCCGCATGTGAGCTTGCATCCTTATGTGTAACCGTTCCCGGCACATTACTCATATGCACCGAACTTGATACATACGCAGTATCGCCAATATTAATATTTGACGCCTGAACCTCATTAAACGGCAAGGATACTTCAAGCGTTTGCGTATTGCTTATATCCGCCAGTTTTTCACCATTTTTTATTTCATCGCCTACGCTTAAGCTGATATTGCTAATCACTCCCGACGCGCCTGCGGTAATCTCCAGCTTACTCACATCTTTCAAAGCCTTCTGATAATTGTCCTGACTCTGCTCAAGTGAAATCTGCTGCTTCTGCATGCTTATATCGGTTGCTGAAGTATCAAAACGATACAATACCGTATCCTTTTCTACCATATCCCCAACTTCATAAGGACAATATGTAATATCTCCTGATACTTTTGCTATTATTTCATATCTTTCATATGGCTCTACCGCCGCACTGCCTGTAATAGTGAGCGATACATCTCCTCTTTCTACTCGCTCTGTACTCACATCAGTTGCTGTACCTACAACCTGTTTTTTTGATTTAACAGCATTGTAGCCAAAACATGCCGCACCGACAACCACTATTAATATTACAAAGATAATTATTTTTTTCTTTGTGATTCCAGGCCGCCTCGGCTGTCTTTCTCTTGCCTTTGCCACGGTTATTTCCTCCCTTATTTTTTTGTACATTTAGCATTATACAAGACCTTTTCTACATCCATGTGTATGTTTTATGAACGAAATGTTAATTTTACGCACCACATTGCTTAGGTTTTTGTATTAGAACAAAAAAAAGTTGACATTTTTATAAAATATGAGTATAATAATGTGAGTATAAAACCAGCAAAGAGAGAGGGTTTAAATAAAAATGAACGAGCAAAAAGAAATCGTTTTAACTAAAGAAGGTATGGCAAAGCTTCGTGAGGAGCTTGAATACCTTAAAACGGAAAAGCGTAAAGAAGTATCCGAAAAAATCCGTGAAGCACGGTCATTCGGTGATTTATCGGAAAATGCTGAATATGACGAGGCTAAAAACGAACAAGCTGAAGTGGAGTCAAGAATAAATACAATCATTAATATGTTAAAGTATGCAAGGGTGATTGACGATTCTGAAATAGAAAATGATGTTGTAGGGCTTGGCATTACCGTAGAAATACGCGAAGTCGGGGAAGATGAAAAGGAAACTTATTCAATAGTTACTACAACAGAAGCTGACCCTGATAATAATAAAATTTCACAGGATTCTCCTGTCGGTAAAGCCCTTATCGGCCACATTCAGGGTGATATTGTAACGGTTGAAACTCCGGCAGGTAAAATTGATTTTGAAATTCTGTCAATTACGAAACATTCAGCATAATAATTTAAAAATGCCGCTTTAAAATATCTTTTTAAGGCGGCATTTTTTTATAAATTTTCTACTGTTACCTTCCCATACAAGCGTAAAAAACATTTCTGAGCCGCGGCTGATAGTATTCCTCCTGCGGGTTTAACATATGATGTGCGTAAAAATATGAAAAACCGTTTTCATTATCAGCTAAAAGCGTCGCTCCTGCCGCGCCGCCCCAGCCAAATTCTCCAACCGGTCCGAGCGAGCCGCTCTTTGCTCTGTCAATAAGCG
This sequence comes from uncultured Clostridia bacterium, assembly GCA_944391635.1. GTDB lineage: Bacteria > Bacillota > Clostridia > UBA1381 > UBA1381 > HGM11525. Next base: position 15,535 of record CALXUL010000274.1, read on the forward strand.
TCCTTACCCCAAGACCATAACCATAGCCTTTTAACTGACTCCAATTAAAGTTTTTCATACACTCATCATTAAGCTGGTTTGTACTCATCAGCTCTACAGCTGCTTTAGATAATATCTGTTCGCCATTTCGAGCCTTGCCCCCATTTGCAAGAGAGTCCGCAAATATCGCATAATCCGAAATCGATGTTATAATTCCGGCTCCGCCGCTGTCAAATTCGAGACCTTCACCATACTTTAAATCTGTTCCGACATTTTCAAAATATCCAGTCTTTTTACCCGAACAAATCTGCGCCGAAACAATATCCGACATTTCCTCGTCAGTTCTATAAAGATATTGCTGAGCCATCCTGCCTTTTACAGTTTCATCAGGATAATAATAAACCTTTGCGCCGATAGGCTCAAAAATATTCTTTTTAGCATATTCTGAGAACCTTGTCCCTGAAATCACCTCAACCACTGCCGCAAGCACATCGTGCGCAAGCGAATAACTCCATTTTGTTCCCGGCTCATATATGAGCGGTTCATTGGAAATGGCTTTTGCAAGCTGAACCGCAGAAACTTTGCCTCCCGTTTTATTTTTAAGTTCTATTATGCTTGGGCTGTTAAAATCATATGTAAAACCTGCCGTATGCGTAAACAGCTGCCTTATGGTTATAGGCGATTTTGCCTTTATTACATCGCCATTATCATATTTTATATTCATATTGCGGTATTCCGGCAAAAAATCATACAGCGGGTCATCAAGCAAAAACGCGCCCTTTTCATAAAGCTGAAGTGCCGCAGTAACCGTCGCTACTTTGGAGCAGGAATAAATATTCAAAAGTTCATCTCCCTGCATTTTAATCTTATTTTCTAAATCAGAATACCCGGCACTGTATCTATATACTTCTTTATGCTTATGATAAATTACAATTGAATTTCCAGGAACCTTACACTCGGTAAGATAATCCATAAAATCCTTCATCAGCTTAAAATCCATACCTTCACAAATCCTTTCTCAAATCTATCGCCGAAATTAAATTATCTGTAATTAATAATACCAGTATTTGATTACTTTGTCAATTTATTAAAAAAAGGTAGTCTTTTTTGACTACCCTTTTTGATGCGAACGTGATGGGTTTTCTAAAATAAGCCCTATTATCATAATAACCGCAAATACCAATAAATATGCTATTACCGCACTGCGGTGCGCCGCACATGCCGCAACTATCATAAACACCGAGCCGCATATGGCTGCCGCAGGAGCGATAAACCTTTTAAATACCCCCAGCTCTTTATTTTGCATAAGACGTATAAAAATAGGTATATAAAACGCATAAAGCGTGATAACCGGCATCTCAGAAGAATCAAAGGAAAAGGGTCCAAACCAGGGATTTGGCAGATTTGCGCCGTAAAAGAAAAAAAGCCAGAATCC
>CALXUL010000275.1 GCA_944391635.1 uncultured Clostridia bacterium
CTCGCCTTGGCAAGGCGATGCTCTACCCCTGAGCCACTTCCGCATATCCTATTCATTTTTTAAAATTGGTCGAGGGAGATGGATTCGAACCATCGAAGTCACTGACGACAGATTTACAGTCTGTTCCCTTTGGCCGCTCGGGAACCCTTCCAAAAATGGAGCTGGTGATGGGACTCGAACCCGCGACCTGCTGATTACAAATCAGCTGCTCTACCAATTGAGCTACACCAGCATATATTGGTGGGAGTTACAGGGCTCGAACCTGTGACATCCTGCTTGTAAGGCAGACGCTCTCCCAGCTGAGCTAAACTCCCTAATTATGCAAATCTGGTCGGGATGACAGGATTCGAACCTGCGGCCCTCTGGTCCCAAACCAGATGCGCTACCAAACTGCGCTACATCCCGTCATTGTAAGAAGGGTTCTGCTCACGCGACTTAAATATATTACCATATATATATTAGTTTTTCAATGTCAAAAAATGCCTATTTTTATGTGTTTTGCATTAAAAATCTTTCAATATCGGCTACTTTCTTTATTATACTCAATTTTTCTATGTTTTATTCACAAATATACCTGGAGTTTATCCAGGTATATTTGCTATTATTAGAATTATTCACCCGCACTGGTATTTGATGACGGCGAAGCTGAAGGTGTTGTTGATTCGACAGGAGTTGATTCGGATGGCTGTGCGGCTGCGGGCGCTGCTGTCGGCTCAGGTGTTGCCATAGTTCCAACGCTCACCTCGGTTGGAATCATTTTATATGTGCTCCTGGTAAGTTTTTCTGTTTTTACAACTTCACCGTTTTGAGAAACTATACGCACATAGTCAACCACATATCCGGTTTTTCCTGTTGATGTAACTTGACGTTTGCCTTGTGGCAGCGTCGGATCGTTTGTTTCAACAACAGTTGGCTCGGTTGTAGCTACAACTGTGTTTTCTATCTTTACACTTTGTGCAACAGCGGGTGCAGTTCCGATTACCTTTACAACGCATTTTCCGCCTTGTGTGGTCACATCAATGCGTATTGGTTTTTCGGTGTTATTTTTGAATTTGAAATCTATTGAGCCATATGCTACCGTTGCATCCTGACCTTTTGGTACATATGCCACTGTTAATGAATGACTACGGCGTTCAACTATTTCAAGATTTGCATACAGCACGGCAGAATATATAGTTGAGCTTACTTGGCATACACCGCCGCCAACACCTTCGCTTGTTTTTCCGTTTTCATATACCGGCGCAACTTTATACCCATTTTCAAGCGATGGATTACCGATTGCGGTATTATACGAAAATGTATCGCCCGGAAGCAGGATTGTTCCGTTTACCGACGCAGCGGCACGTGAAACGTTAAAGGCTCTGTTTGCTGCAGCGGTGGAAAATGTGCTGGAATAGCTTGAAAGCTCGGCGCTAAATAGTCCATCTCTTAGCGAAGCTGCCGTCTTTTCCGGCACAAGCTTTGTCACGGTAAGGGTTATTTCATTTCCGCTGTTAAATTCTGATAGTTTCTGCTCTATTTCGGATTTATCAGCTTCTATTCCTACAGTTTCATCGACAATATAAAGTTCTTTACCCTCAAGCTGATATTGAGCATCGGCAGATGGGCGGTATACTACAGCATATACTTCTTCAGCAGTAAGCGCACCTGGGTCGGTAAGAGGTAATGATACCTCTATCTGGTCAAAATTTCCATCTTCCAGCTGGCTTAGAACCTCTTCTCTTTCAGCTGAAACATCTTTGCTTTGGCCTTTGGTAGGCGGTGTAACTTTTACTGATGTTTCAGATAGATCTGTACAAACAGCCTCTTTCATTTCACCATTTTTCTGCACTCCGAGGTCGTATAAAATCGCATCAAGTTTTTCACTGTCAACCGATGCCGACGGGTTAACTGTCTTACCGAACAGACGCGCGCCAAGACATACTATCGCATTGGAAAAGAAATTCGAACTTCTTCCGACAGCATATGCTGATTCTGCACTTGCTGCCGTATCGGTGCCAAGACTGATTTCCGCTGACGTTACATCAACACTTTCGGTACCGCTTACTATCGTAAAACTGTCTATTCCGCTGTAGTATGTACTTACCGACAGCGCTTCTGTCGCCTCATCTATTGTCATTCCGCTTAAATCAATATCATCCATAGATACGCCGCGTGCAATTTTTCCGTCTTCCGGAGCTTGCAGCATAATAAAGATTAATATTAAAATAAGCAATATTGCCGAGACGGCAATTATTACCACACGTCTATGAGCCACTAAAAACGCGGCAATAGCAGTGAATTTTTCTTTCACAACTTCCACCCTTTCTAATAACGTTTATTCCTTATCGAAAAAACGCATAAAATCTTCAAGATAGTCTGAATATTCCTGAAGAAAAGCCATAAATTCAGCATTTTTTGTCAATAGGACAAACGCGTTGCGAACATTTTTGACAAAATTGCGGTCAAAGTCATTTAATGTGAGAGCTTTTGCCAAGGGACAGACCGCATATGCCCTTGGGTCGCGGATTATCCGCAGTTTGCCGTTATCAAGATATGGGGTAAGCGGGAATATCCTGCATGCAAGCGGACGCTGGTAGCGGTCACAATTTCCGTTACAAAATGCTATTTTGACATTTTTCTGTACCCCGGCATAAGTATATGTAAAATCTGAATTTTCTATGCGTATCCAGTCGGGGTTTAAAAGTGAATATGCACTTGCCTCGCCTGGGAATAAAAACATCCCGCAGTCATCGCCCTTACAGCAGGCTTTATCACATAATGCACCGCAGTCTGCAGGAATTGGGGTTATTTGGTCAAACAGACGGTATAATTGTAAATACAGATATGCAGAATTCATCTCCACTTCTCCTTAGTCACATTATATAGATTGTATTTTATCATACCGCGGCAGTAAAAACAATAGCAAAAGTGTAAAATATCAATCAAAATATATGCCGCTGTTCGTTTTTTTATACATAAAACATGTGAAAAAAACGTTTTTCACCGACAGCTGCCTGCCGGCGAAAAACGTTTTAATTTTTACTGGATTTCGTTTTCGTCTACTTCATAACCGTCAATGGTTATGCCAACATCCTTGTACGCATGCATACCGGTACCGGCAGGAATAAGCTTTCCTATAATTACATTCTCCTTTAATCCTAACAAATGGTCTACCTTGCCTTTAATTGCCGCATCGGTAAGAACCTTGGTTGTTTCCTGGAATGAGGCTGCCGACATGAAAGATTCAGTAGCAAGCGATGCTTTGGTAATACCAAGAAGTACCGGTGACGCCGTTGCAGGAGCCTGACCCGGCTGTAAAGCTTCATTAGCTTCAGTAAGCTCAAATTTATCAACCAGTGAGCCGATTAAGAGGTTGGTATCTCCGGCATCCTCTACACGTACTTTTCTGAGCATCTGTCGTGTGATAACTTCAACGTGCTTGTCGTTAATATCAACACCCTGCATACGGTAGGTACGCTGTACTTCACGGGTAATATATATTTGAACGGCATGCGGTCCTTTGATATGGAGAATATCATTCGGGTTAACCGAACCGACAGTAAGCTCATCGCCCATTTCGATTACATCGCCGTCCTGAACCTTGATGGTAGAACCATAAGGAATAATATACGTCTTTGCTTCACCGTTTTCGTCGTTTGAAACGGTGATTTCACGTCTGCGCTTGGTTTCCGACACACTGACTCTTCCGCCGATTTCTGAAATAATAGCAAGACCTTTTGGCTTTCTTGCCTCGAAAAGCTCCTCTATACGGGGAAGACCCTGTGTAATATCGCTTCCCGATGCAACACCGCCGGCATGGAAGGTACGCATTGTAAGCTGTGTACCCGGCTCGCCGATGGACTGGGCTGCAATTATTCCTACAGCTTCGCCTACATTTACAAGTTTACCTGTTGCAAGGTTTCGTCCGTAACATTTAGCGCATACGCCGACTTTTGTACGGCAGGTAAGCACGCTTCGGATATAAACCTTTGTTATTCCGGCAGCAAGTATCTTTTTAACATCGTCATCATCCATCAGCTTATCAGCAGGAACAATCACTTCACCGGTTTCAGGATCTGTTACGTCAGCCATTGTAACACGGCCGAGTATACGGTCTGCCAAAGGCTCTATCGTTTCGTTTCCGTCCTTTATTTCGGATACCCATTCGCCTTCGGTAGTTCCGCAGTCCTTTTCCCGGACTATTACATCCTGAGATACGTCAACAAGACGACGTGTCAGGTATCCAGAGTCTGCGGTTCTAAGCGCGGTATCGGTAAGACCCTTTCTTGCACCGTGGGAGGAGATAAAATACTCAAGTACATTAAGCCCCTCACGGAAGTTTGCACGAATCGGTATTTCGACAGTACGTCCTTGTGTATCCGCCATAAGACCACGCATTGCGGCTAGCTGACGAATCTGGTTAACGCTGCCTCGAGCTCCTGAATCTGCCATCATAAAGATGGGATTAAATTTACCAAGATGCGCCATCATCGCTTCGGTTACATCGGATGATGCCTTTGACCAAGTCTTAATAACCTGATTATAGCGTTCTTCGTCAGTCAAAAGTCCTCGGCGGAATTTCTTTGTTATTTTTGCAATATCTTCTTCTGCCGCAGCAAGAATTTCCTTCTTCTTCTCCGGCACTTCTATGTCGGATACCGAAACAGTTATTGCACCGCGGGTTGAATATTTATATCCTGTAGCCTTGATAAGGTCAAGGACTTCAGCGGTTTTTGTAGTATCGTGAACGCGGATGCAGCGGTCAATTATCTTACCCAGCTGACCCTTATCGACAAGTACATTTATCTCAAGGTCAAACAATGATTCTGAGCCTTCGCTGCGGTCAACATATCCCAAATCCTGCGGAATATTCTGGTTGAAAATTATTCTTCCGACGGTAGCGTCAATTAAGCGAGAATAATGTTTTCCGTGAATATCAGCTTCCTGGCGTACCTTTATGGGCGTATGAAGTCCTACTGCCTTATTCTCATACGCAAGAATTGCTTCATCAAAACTTGTATAGCAATGCGGCTTCCAAGGTTCAGAAGTGTCGCGCGCAGGGTCGTCCTTGCCGCCCGGCTCGTCTTCTTTTATAAGAGTCAGATAGTAACTTCCGAGTATCATATCCTGTGTAGGAACGGTAACCGGGTGTCCATCCTGGGGTTTTAGAAGGTTATTTGCAGAAAGCATTAAAAATCTTGCTTCTGCCTGAGCTTCAGGTGAAAGCGGTACGTGAATAGCCATCTGGTCACCGTCAAAGTCGGCGTTATATGCCGTACATACCAACGGATGAAGTTTAAGTGCACGCCCATCAACCAATTTTGGCTCGAATGCCTGTATTCCAAGACGGTGAAGTGTAGGCGCACGGTTTAAAAGTACCGGATGCTCCTTTATTACATCCTCCAAAACATCCCAAACTTCAGGTTTTACGCGCTCTACCATTCGTTTTGCGCTCTTTATATTATGTGCAAGACCTCTTGCCACAAGTTCTTTCATTACAAACGGCTTAAACAGCTCAATTGCCATTTCTTTTGGCAGCCCGCACTGATAAATTTTCATTTCCGGACCTACGACAATAACCGAACGTCCTGAAT
>CALXUL010000276.1 GCA_944391635.1 uncultured Clostridia bacterium
ATCAGGAAACGGACAAACTTGAGGTTATATCTAAAAACACGGCTAAGCTGGATTTGTCGGAATTAACAAGCGGCTCCTATTCTATAATAGCAGCGTATGAAACAGATTTTGGGAAAAAGATATATAAACAAATTAGCATATATAAGCGTGCTGCTGATGATTACCCAGTAAGCGGCGTATTCTATTGAGAATGATTAGGCAAATTTGTTCAATAACTAAGAAGGAACGGTAGATGATATGGGAAACAATATAATATTAAAAAAAATAATCATTTATATAGCAATTCTTGTGATAATCTTACCTGGCATAACAGTACCGCAAAAGGTATATGCCGCAGAGCCTGCAGAAATACTGCTTGAGGCGGAGGATTTTGTTGAGGATGCAGTACGATTAAAGGAAAATGAATTTGCCAGCGGTGGCAAAGTAGTACAGTACAGTTGGGTAGGCAGCTTTGAGCCAGTAATAGAGATAACCTTTAATGTAGATATTTCAAATTATTATACGATGACCTTTGATGCGGCGCTTGAGTGGAATGGGAATTATGATATGAGTCCGCTGTATTTTGCAATTAATAATGGTGATGAGGACCTGCTGCATATTGGCAATGCTACAGAAACAGAAAAAGATAATCTATATTTGGACAATACGTTTAAAGTAAGAGAAATTCAACTTAACAACCCGATATATCTTGAACAAGGTAGTAATACTATTATGCTAAGAATACCCAAAAGGTATAGTGGAGATGCAGTTTTTAGCGTAATAGACTGTATAAGATTAAAAAGGGAGGAAGTCATTCAGAGCATTGGAAGCAGAGGCATACTAGAAGCAGAGGATTTTGTAAATGACTCATCTCGAATAAAGGAAAACGAATTTGCCAGCGGCGGCAAAGTAGTACAATACAGCTGGGTCAGCAGCTTTGAGCCAGTAATAGAGATGACATTTGAGATTGAAGAATCGAATTATTATACAATAATTCTTGATGTGGCACTGGAATGGGATGGTAAGTATGAAATGAGTCCTTTGTATTTCTCTGTAAATAATGAAGATGAGATAAAAATTGATGAAAGCAACGCGGTAAGAAATGAAAAAGCCAATATTTATCTTGACAGTGCATTTAGAATAGCAGAAATTAAACTTAATGATCCTATCTATCTTCCGTCAGGTCAAAATACTATTACTTTGCACATACCCAAAAGAGGCGGAAGCTATAATGATGCGGCTTTTTCTGCAATAGATTGTGTAACACTAAAAAAACAGCAGAGCATACAAATGCTGAAACTTCAGATAGACAACGAGGTAAAACGCGGATTATCCTCTGAGATTCTTTTGATAAATCAGGATGGAAGCCGGGTTTTTGAAGATGAACTTGAAAGCATGGAAGTAGATATTTCAGATGAAAGAATTGTACAAATAAATAAGGATAAAATCCGTGCTATCAATTATGGGAATGTAATGATTACAGTGCATGCAAAAACTGCTGATAATTTATTCACACTTAGCAAAGAGCTGCATGTTATAAATGAAAATGGCCTTTACGTGAGTGAGGCAAATATATTAGATGGTAGAATAACTATCAATTTTCAAAGCATTGAGGATTATCCGGGCGGAGATTATCTACTTATTGCTGTGTATGAGGATATAGACGGTATACACAGTTCGCTGAAGGCAGTCAAACAAATAAAGCTGGAAATGATTGAACAAGGGGATACTATGACGATAGATCAGCAAATAGATGATATATCTGAAACCGACATTATTTGTGCATATATAATTGATAAGGAAAACGAACATAGAAGCATTTACAATAAGATTTATATGAATGCGGGTGATGAGTCATGAAGAAGATAACATCTATCCTTTTGGCAATACAGATGATAATGGGTATTTTTATTGCCGAGTCTTATGCAGCCGATACTGGAGAAATAAGAATTGAAGCTGAAAACTATACAGAAACTACGGCAGAAATGGATATTAAGGAAGTAAAGGGAGATTTTAGTGCGGATAAATGTTTGCAAAAATATTATGCAAAACCTACAGAAGATACATATATAATAAGCTATTCATTTAATGTTCCTAAAATAGGCCGATACGAGTTAAAAGGAGTTGGAAATGTGCGTCAGCAGGCGAATACTACCGATTGGAACGTATATATCAATAACGAGGATAATACTCCTGCGGAATATGCGAAATTATCTGATGTGACATCTAAAACATATCCGTCGGTATTGAAAGAGTATTCAATGGGCAAATTTCGATTACAAAAGGGAGAAAATATTCTGTATGTAGAAATAGATAAAAATGATGTGTCTGCTGTAGCGGGAAACACCTTGGTCGTAATACTTGATTATTTTTCTTTAATACCAACGGAAGATGCTGCGTTTGAGTTAGAAAGTATAAGCTTTCAAAATTCAAAACTCGGTATATTTGAAGAACACCAGCCTGTAAGCCTTATTTTTCAATTTACGGCAGCGGCAACAGAAACGCAGATATATGATTTTGAAGTAGTTGACTTGTGGGAAAGAAATGTTTTACAGGGACGTTTTGTGTTGCCTGTCGGTTCGGACAGTGAGCAGCTTGATTTGGGTAAGTTTGAGATTGGATGGTATCAGATCAAGTTATATGAGCAAAATGCCTCCGAACCGTTGGATAGATACTTGGCCTTTTCGGTGGTTCTGCCTATGTCTGAACGAAGTACATTTGAAGACACCTCCTTTGCTACAGACTTT
>CALXUL010000277.1 GCA_944391635.1 uncultured Clostridia bacterium
TAACCCATGCCCTCCCCGAAAGTGTTCATAATTTTAAATATGCAGGTGATAATAACCGCTATTGGTATTTTGATTACCTGCATAGGAATGCTGACTATCTAAACAGTAATACCGGGGTGAATGATTCCATTAATGAGCCGATAAGTGATGAAGTGATAGAAACAGCAAAGTTATATATGGCATCAAACACCCCAACAGAACAAGCCCCTGACCCTAATGCTCTTAGTATCGGAGAATGGGGGACAACATACCATTATACAATAACGGTAGACAACAAAATGGATGAAACGTATATAGTTAATATGCAGATGCAGCAAAGTGAAGGTATAATAATAGGAACTAAGAAGGAAGGGGAAAACAGAATTATTGAGGAATATTACGGAGAAGCAGGAGAACTAAAGTATAAGGAAAATGGGCAGACATACCAAGTCTGGAAAAACCGGTGTACGGTAGAAATAGCACCAAAGGATATGACAACCTTTGAAGTAACCACAAAGCTGGTTGCAGGAGCAGGAGGAACACAGTACAGGATAATAGCAGAAAGGAAGGAATAAAAAATGAAAAAACTAATAACATTTTTAACAATGGTTCTAATGATAGTATCAACCCAGCCGGTATTTGCGGAAGATACTGAAATAGAGGGACTACACGAGAACTGGAGCAAGCTCTTTATGACAAACTATTTCACTGAAGAAGAACTTGCCCAAATTGATAACAACTATATGACAATCAAAGAATATAGATTAAGAAATTTAAATATTCCTCAAAAACAAGCTCTTCATATGATGGAAACTAACAGCTTTGAAAATGAAGTCGCATTAGAATTAGAAAGGGCAACACTTAATTATACCAATGCTGTAAGAGTAAGCTTATTATACACAAATAAATATGCTGAAGAATATTCTGAGCAGGGGAAATTCATCTACTTATTTGGTGAAGATGAATATTGGTCTGTTGCAAACTCTCGATTTAGCGACTGTGGCAAATTTACTTTAGACGGGGATTATATTGAAGACACAAATAGTTATTTTAGTTATGGTTTTCAAGGGCTTATATTGCCACTTGAAATGCATGAGTGGCTAAGAGATGAAGAAAATATAAAAAGCATAGCAGAAGAAAAAAATATACAAATAGTTAGCGATATAAAAATATTCACTCCCATACATAGTAATACATTTATGTATGTGAACAGCGATAAAGGAGAGTTCATTGCCATATTATATCCAGATGAACAGAAATTTGAAACATATGAAAATATCGAGAGAGCAAAACTTTATCCAATAGATGAAATTATGGATGCTATAAAAAACGACCAAGAAAACTCTTATATACAACGGCAGAAATTAGCAAAACAGGTAGCTCTTGAAAAGCCCACATATCAAACCGAGGCTGAGGCATTGCAGGCGGAGGGGCTTTTATACGGGAATGAGAATGGTCTTGACCTGTTAAAGCCGCTGTCAAGGATAGAAACAGCGGCAATGCTTCTTAGGGCATTAGGCGAGAGCGAAACCGCTGATACCTCAAGTGCACAGGTATTTACCGATGTAGCGCCCACACATTGGGGTTACGGCGCGGCGCAAAATGCATACAGTCTTGGGCTGATATACGGGGTAGGAGACAACCTTTTTGCGCCCGACAGGAAAGTTACCGCGACAGAGTTTTCAAGTATGATACTGCGTGCAATGGGCGAAAATGACTTTGACTGGCAGAGTGCGACAGACATTTTAATTGAGCGTGGAATCCTCACCGCAGAAGAAGCCGAAACAATGGACTTATTCACACGCGGCGATATGGCAAAGATAATCTATGAAGTGCGAAACCGCGGACTAATTGGGTAACTTAAACCTTTAATTTAAGATTTTTTCTTCTGCTTATTATATATGATACTAATGCTATCAATAAAATTACCGCCTGAGACATAGTAAATGCTGCCCATAATCCATCTGTTCCAAGCCATTTGGTAAGCGTAAAAAGGCATATAGGAGCAGCAAATGCTGGCTCTGCATATATCAATATATTTGCCATTGTAAATCTTTTACACGCATAGCTGTATGAGCATATTGACTTTACCGCCGCTTTCAGCGGATACGCTGCCGCATAAAACCAAAAACCGCTTTGTATCATTTTTCCTGCCTCATCTGATGCACTAAATATTTTCGGCATATATTTTATTAAAACAGGCGTACTAACCATAAATAACAGTGAACATATCCCAAGCAATATATTTGATTTTATCACAGCCGTTCTTCTGCCCTGATAATCATACGCTCCATTATAAAAACTTAGCACAGGCTGTACACCATCGCAAATCCCCTGGAAAACATACTCAAAAGTATATACCGCATAACTCATTACCGCATATGCGCTTACAGCTGCCACTCCGCCTGTCTTTATTGCAAAATAATTAGTCAAAAGCAACACTACCGATGGTACAAAATTTAATCCAAACGGTGATGCTGATGCCTTTAACACTTCTGCTGCTGTTTTTATGCCAACCCTTGATTTTCTTTTTACTCTAATCGCAGCAAAACACATTATCATCACAGATGCCTGTGAAATTACAGTGGCTGCCGCAACCGCCGCAAGCTTATATTCCCCGACAAAAATCATTGCTACGGCTATATGAACTATAAGCCCTGTTATTGTGCAAAACATTGCAAATACAGTCTTGTTTTCATTCCTCAAAAGCGCTACAAGCCCTGCACCCATCACCTGAAATACTGCTCCTATGGAGATTATCCCAGAATATTGGCTTGCATATTCCATTACATTGCCATCAGCGCCCATTATTTGTAAAAACGGTTTATATACAAAAAACATTATTATACCGGTCAACAGCCCTGCTGCCGCAAGCAAATATAATATTGCTTTTTTCACTTCCTCTTTTTTTTCCGGCTCTCCCATACCCGAATAATTATTGAGCATCACACATCCGCCTATTCCTATTCCCATCCCAACAGATGTTATAAACGCAACTATCGGCCAGGCAAGATTTATCGCCGCAAGCCCGTCATCGCCTACAATATTACCTATAAACAAACCGTCAATATTTGTATATGTACCAACTATCAGCATTGATATTACAGACGGCAAAATATATCTTGTAAGCCGGCAGTTATTCATATTCATCAGCATTCTGCTCCTTTATTATCCAATCCAGC
>CALXUL010000278.1 GCA_944391635.1 uncultured Clostridia bacterium
GTGGATTATGTTGGCAGCGTTATCCCAAATGAGTTTGTAGTCGGATACGGGTTGGATTATGCGGAACAATACCGCAATCTCCCGTATATTGGTATACTTGATGAATCTGTATATTCAAACTAAAAAACAAAGCCCGGTGAAATTATCACCGGGCTTTTTTAATCTTTAAAATCTCTTGTAACACTCTTTAGCCATTTTTTCGACTTATATCTGATAATAGACAGCGGCAGTTTAATTATCTCGTCACTTGTTAAAACAATATATGTAATGACTACCGGAAGTTTCCATATAAACGCCGCAACAACCCCCAATGGTATTGCCACAAGCCAGAGCGAAGCGCAATCAAGAAAAAGTCCGTATTTTGTATCGCCGCCGGCTCTAAATACTCCCACAATCATAACAGTATTTACACTTGCAAGTATTATTATATATGAGAGGATTGCAAGCATTCCGCTAAGATACCCTTCTGCTTCTGCACCGAGCGACATAACCGCTTTCATTACCGGTATCATAATTAAAATCAAAGCAGAACCGCAAAGACCCAATATAACGGTAATTTTCATAAACCGCGATGCATAAGTTTTCGCGTATTCCATCTTTCCTTCCCCAATAACTTTACCAATCATTATTGCAGCCGCATTAGCCGCGCCCATTGTTACAACAAACGCCAATTGACGCACAACTTGCGCCACCGAGTTTGCCGCAGCAGCAGATTTTCCAATATGTCCTATAACTGCCGTTATCATAGAATATCCGCCGCCCCACATAAGCTCATTAAGAGTAACCGGCACGGCAAATTTCACAAAATCTCCTATTAGAACCTTTGGCGTTGACAAAAGGTTTTTTATTCTTACTCTTACAGTCTTGTTCACTTTTAAAGAGTATATTATAACAATTATCAACTCCACATATCTTGCACTTGCCGTTGCAATTGCCGCTCCGACAACGCCTAAAGCCGGTATTCCCATAAACCCAAAAATAAATACAGCATTTAAAATAACATTTACTATTAACGACACCAAATATACTATCGTTGAAATAATAACCCGCTCAACACTGCGCATAACATTAAGATAAACCATAGTAAATGCCGCAGGTATGTATGCAATAGCCACTATCCGCATATATGCCGCGCCCTGTTCGATAACATCCTCTTCGCCGGAAAATATCATCATAAGCTGTCTTGGAAAGAATAATGCCGCTGCCGTAAATATGGCTGCCGCGCAAAATGCCGTGCGAAGCGCAAGTCCGAGTATTTTTTCTATTGTATTAATATCGCCCTTACCCCAATATTGGGCGGTAAGCACTGCTGCACCCGAGGTTAAACCAAAAAATAAAAGAGTCATTATAAAATATACCTGTCCCGCAAGCGATGCTGCCGAGATTGCAGTTTCTCCCACAAACCCCAGCATAACCACGTCTGCTGCCTGTACGCCTACATTTATCAAATTTTGCAACGCCATCGGCAGCACAAGTACAAATACCGTGCGGTAAAAATTTCTCCGTTCCGTTTTTGTGTTTAAGTCTTTCATCACAGTATTCTCCTCTTCGCCTTAAATTCAACAATGAGCATTATAACAATACCTCCAGCATTTGTAAACATTAATATACAATTTGAAATATTTATTTAACATAAGAACCAAATCCCGGTATCCGGCATAGTATGCTAATGCAGGGGCTTTATTATCCCCCGAGTAATTTTAAAAGGAGGGCGTATTATGAGTGAATGTGGATGCGGATGCGGCAGCACCGGCGGCTGCGGCTTTGATATGGATATGATCCTTTGGGTGCTGATCATTATCGTTATCGTTACATGTGTGTGCAAATAAATGACATAACAAAATATACCCTGCACTCTTGCGGGTATCAAAACAGCTTTGCGGATTTAAACTACCGCAAAGCTGTTTTTCTTTATCATTATTTAGAAAACTTTCTAACTCTGTATTCTACACCAAGCTTCTTTGCAATCTTCTCACATTCGGCTATATCTTCTGCGCTTATGGTATCCACAACACTTAACACAACCCGCCCAACATGCTTTTTCGCACATTTAGCAAAGTCAAGCATTGCATCAAACCCCTCCTTACCAAACTCGCAATGGCAAATTCTGTCATAGTCCTCGGCATTTTTAGCATTAAGGCTGACCGATACCACATCAATCAATCCCTCAAATTCTGGCGTAATATCAAATCCTGCCGCATGGTTTGCATGTCCGTTTGTATTTATGCGTATTACCGCGCTGCTGTTTTTGCGTATATACCCCGTAACCTCAACTACAGCTTCCCATCTAAGAAGCGGCTCGCCATAACCGCAGAAAACTATCTGGCTGTATTTTTTAAATTCCGCCGCTATCAAGGCTTCAATAATCTGTTCCGGGCTTGGTTCTTTATCGAGCCATAAATCAATCCCGTCCATACCCGATGGCGTATATCTGATACAAAAATCGCAGCGGTTTGTGCAGCGGTTTGTAACGTTAATATATAAATTCCCCTCATGTTCATATACAATATTCATTGCCGACATTTTTCTATTTTACCTCTCAATCTATCCCAAAGCATCGCTTTGCATTTTCAAAGGTAGCATCTTCAACATCTAAAACGCTCAAGCCCTTTATTTCTGCAAGTTTTTCAGCCACAAAATGAATATAAAGTGAACTGTTTCGTTTACCTCTTACCGGAACCGGCGCAAGATACGGCGAATCTGTTTCAAGCAGAATCCTGTCAAGCGGTACGTACTCTGCCGCTTCAACAGCACGTCTTGCGTTTTTAAAGGTAAGCGTCCCCCCAAACGCAATATACATACCCATATCCAAGACCTCTTTTGCCATCTCTCTGCTACCCGAAAAACAGTGCAGTACGCCAGTTACTTTTCCATCACCGGAATGTTTTAATAAATCTATTGTATCAAAATGTGCCTCGCGGTCGTGTACTATAACCGGCATACCAAGTTCAACCGCAAGTTCTATCTGACGAGCAAACCATTTTTTCTGTATACTGCGTTCAGGTTCGCCATAAAAATAATCAAGACCAATTTCCCCCACAGCCTTGATTTTTTCTTTTGTACATGCTTTTTTTATAATCTCCATATCGGATTCCATAAGCCCTGCACAGTCGGATGGATGCACCCCGGCAGCACCGTAGATAAAGTCATATTTTTCGCATAAGTTTTCAATAACCGGTATATCCTCCAGAGCAGAGCAGGCATTCATTATCAGTCCGACATTATTTTCGCGCATACTTGATAAAATTTCATCACGGTCAGCATCAAACTGCTTATCGTCATAATGCGCGTGGGAATCAAATAACATCGCCCAAAACCTCCTTTAATACATCATCATATTACTCAGCTCATATATTAACGAACCTGTCAGTATCCTTGATAACAAAATCATCAGGTTAAGACCCATAAAAATACCAATAGAAATTATCATAGCAGCGGATAGCCCAACAGGAGCTGTTGTTTTTGGTACATCCGGGTGCCAGTTGGAAGTATTTTCGCAAGTTTTAATAAAAAACCAAACCAGCACAGGAAACCCAATAACACCTACAACCAAAATCAACCATTCAATCACCGGATTAATCATACCTGCCATAAGCAGCAAAAGCGAATATAGATTACTTGCCGAATGTGCTATCATCGCAGCAAACAGCGAACCAGTTGTTATTCTTATAACTCCCAAAAGCACGCCCAAAAAGAAAATTGGAAGAAATGATTGTGCAGACTGATGTAAAAGCGCAAATCCGAATGCTGAGAAAAACAGTTGTACCATCAGTCCATAACGGTGAAACAATCTCATCAGTATACCTCGGCAGAGGGTTTCCTCAAATACCGGGGCAAGAATACACATAACTATAAAATTCTGTATAAACGCCGCAACGCCCCTTGACGCAACGACGTCATCATATTGCTGTGCACCAAATAATACTGTCAAAATTGACTGCAACGGCATAAAAATAGTTCCGACAAAATTCTGCGCAGCCGCAGGCAGCAGCAGCAAAAATGGTAATAGCTTTGGCGAAAAACGCTTTACTCCAATACCTTTTAATATTCCGCCTGGCATATCCTCCCAAAACAACATAAAAAGACCTATTATTACCGGAATAATAAGTACAGCCTCTCCCGACAGCATATAAAGAAAACTATCCTCAGGCGGCTGTATAAATATAAATGGCACCGACGCTGTATACATAACTGCTAAAGTTATTAACACCAGCCACCAGCCGCGCTGAAAACCCCTGCTCTTGTTCACATTATCAACTCTCTTTCAGTAACTATCATATCCATCGGAATATCTGTCTGTTCGACCGCATCTATCTCGACTTCCTGAACAGAAAAAGCTATCCCGCATTTTATGGCATTTGTCTGACAAAGAAACCGGTCATAATATCCTGCGCCATAACCTATCCTGTACAATCTTCTGTCAAACGCGACCATCGGGACAATTACCATATCAATTTCTGCCGCATCTGCCTTTGGCGTATCAGGTTCATATATCCCATACGCCCCCGGCAGGAGCGACTCTATATCATCTATTCTGCATGCTTCAATTTCTCTTGTATCAACAACGCACCTCGGCAGATACAAGGTCTTCCCGTCCTTTATTATTCTTTCACAAATTGATTTTGTATCCGCTTCGGATTTATATGATGCATAACACATAATATTCTTACTGTTTTTAAATTCACAAAGCCCGGAAATCCGGTTTGCAATCATATTACTGTATTTTATACGTTTCTCAAAATCAAGCGCCGAACGTGCAGCAAGCGCAGCTTTTCTTAAATCACTTTTCAATACTGCATCGCTGCCTTCAACTCTTCTGCTTTCTTTTTGCCGCATAATGTGCTTACAATCAAAAACCCAAAATCCGATGCCGCGCCGGCGCCGCGGGCTGTTATAAACTGACCATCAATAACCGCTTTGTCATTGACAATATTTGCATCATATAAATAATCTTCATATCCCGGAAAACATACTGCTTTTTTCCCGCGCAAAAAACCTTTTTTACCGATTATTGAAGGCGCAGCGCAAATAGCGGCTACATACTTTCCGTCAGCCACAGCCTTATTTATAAGATAGTGCACCTCGTTTGAAGCGTCGAGAAGTTCATGTCCTACGCCGCCCGGCAGCATAAGTAAATCCATTTTATCTGCCTCTACACCGCTCATATCAATGTCCGCATAAACTTCTATCCCATGCGAGCCGCGTACCTTACGGTCAGCTATACCTACCGTCTGAACTTCAAGTCCTGCACGCCGCATTATATCAATAGGTTCAATCGCTTCCACCTCTTCAAAGCCGTTTGCAAGAAGTACGTATATCATATCTCATTCTCCTCGTATAATAAATGTAGTAGTTTTTAGAGTTCCTCTCCAAGAACTATGATATAATTGTTTAGATGCTGTGGATTGGTTTCATTCTCCTACCGCTTGACGGTTTTGTAAAGGCTCCAGCCA
>CALXUL010000279.1 GCA_944391635.1 uncultured Clostridia bacterium
CCAATATAATACCTGGAAGCCCAAATTTGGCTTCCAGGTATTTTTATATATAAAAAAGCCAGCCGCACATGAGCGGCTGTTAAGCCTGTACTAGGCCACTTATATATGATGGCAAACCAACAGTTTACTGCGGTTATGACTTATTTGCTGGCATAATAGATTGATGATTGAACTTATCTTTAAAAGCTGACATATTAGAATGTATAAGCCGGATTTGATAAATGCCTGCTCGGTAGTATTTTCCGGTTTTGATGATTATAAGAGAAGTTTTTTTACAAGGGAGGTCTGCTCCTTTACAGTATATCGAATTAATCGTGACGAGATATTTGAGAAGGAATATCAGGAGCTGAAGTTTGAAAAAATAAAATAAAACATAATATATATTATATGCTTTTAAGATCATCTCTTGGGGATGAGGCAAATTCACGCCTATAAACTTTATAAAAACTGGAATAGTTACAAAAGCCAGCTTCTGCGCTGGCATCGGTAAGTGACATCCCATCAGAATACAGTTCACGGGCAAGAAGCAGGCGTTTATAATTAATATACTTATTAATGCTAAGCCCTGTATGGCGGCGGAAAATGTGGCAGAGATAGTACTTATTTATAAAAAATTTTTCGGCAATACCATCAAGAGTTAAAGGTGAACGAATATTTTCGTTTATGTAAATTATCACATTTTTAATATGAGCCTCGGCAGATAGCTGTACACTCGGTTTATCTGCTTTTTTGCGCATAAGATATAATAGCTCGACTAAAAGACCGCGCAAAACTACTTCAGGTGCATTTTCCTGGATATATTTTTGTAATTTGTTCACAACGTTTTGAATTTCTTCATCAGCCTTTATCAGATTATTTTCTCCCAACGGTCTGTTTCGGAAAATATCCATAAACTCACTGCAATTATTTTTCAGAAAAAAGCTGTCGTCAATGTTTATTACATATCTTTCATATTCCGTTCCGTTTTCAATGCACATTTTATGCATTTCATTTGAGTTTGCAATGATAATATCCCACGGCTTGGGAAAATATTCCGAGCCCTCAACTCTGAATACCCCGCTGCCTTTTAAGAAAATAAGTATTTCGCTGTTTTCATTGTGATTGTGCAGCGCAAAATGTGATAATTGTGCGCTTTTAGTATATGAGTGCATAAAAGAAAACCCTGATTTTTCGTCATTATATTCACATAATACTGCCATAACCAACACCTCAATAATATAATAACAAAATAAAGCAATAATTGCAATGTTTTTGTCAATTTTTAATTAGAAAATTTATTTTAGTTGTATTATAATATAGAAAAAGACTGTTGAGGTGATAATATGATAAATTTTAAATTGAGCGGGTTTTCAGATGAAATCGCAGAGAATATTGATGCGCAATTTGAGCATTTAAACCGGCTTGGGATTGGATATTTTGAACCGCGCGGAATAGACGGGACAAATATTTCCGACATTTCGGATGAACAATGCCGTGAACTTAAAAATAAGATGGATAAAGCAGGAATAAAAGTATCCTCAATCGGATCGCCTATAGGTAAAACCTCAATTACTGATGATTTTAAGGCGCATATAGATAAGCTTTTAAGAACTATTGAAATAGCAAAAAAATTGGAAACAGATTATATACGTGTATTTAGCTTCTATATACCGTCAAACGAGAAAGCGGAGGATTACCGAAGTGAAGTAATGGAACGTATGCTTAAAATGCGTGATATTGCAAAGGACAATGATATTGTACTTTTACATGAAAACGAAAAGGGGATTTACGGTGATATAGCATCAAGATGTCTTGATATAATGGAAACGGCAGGGTCTGAGAATTTAAGGGCGGTTTTTGACCCGGCAAACTTTATCCAGTGTGGGCAGAAAACTTTCCCTGATGCGTATGAGATGTTAAAGCCGTATATAGAGTATATGCATATAAAAGATGCGCTTAAAAATGGGGATGTGGTTCCGTCCGGTTTGGGAGAAGGATGCGTATATGAAATATTAAAAGCCTTGTTTGAGTCAGGGTATAACGGATTTTTAAGCCTTGAGCCGCATTTGGGCAGTTTTACCGGTCTTGCAAGTCTCGAGGAAAGTGATAAAATGCTGTCTTTGGAAAAAAGCAGTGCCCAAAAGTTTACAATAGCTTATGACGCGCTAATGAAGATAATAGAAAGGATTGATGGAAATGAATGAGGTCAGGGTTGGAATAATAGGACTTGGAAATATGGGAACGAGTCACGCGCATAATATTTATGACGGAAAAGTAAAGAGAATGAAGCTTGCAGCAATATGTGATATTGCACCTTTGAGGCTTGAGTATGCGAAAAAGAATTTTGAAAATGTTGAGCTTTTTGATAATGCTGATGAAATGTTCAAAAATGCAGATATTGATGCAGTGATTATAAGCGTGCCGCACTATGACCATCCGGGTCTTGCAATTTCTGCTTTTGAACACGGATTGCACGTTATTGTTGAAAAACCTGCCGGAGTATATACTAAACAGGTTATGGAAATGAATGAGGCAGCAAAAAAATCCGACCGTGTATTTGCAATTATGTATAATCAGAGGACTAATCCGGTTTATAAAAAACTTCGCGAGATGATTCAAAGGGGAGATATGGGACATATAAAGCGTGCAGCCTGGATAATAACCGACTGGTATCGTCCGCAGATATACCATGATAGCTGTACCTGGCGTTCTACCTGGAAAACTGAGGGAGGCGGCGCTCTGATAAATCAGAACCCCCATCAGCTTGACCTGTGGCAGTGGATGTTTGGTATGCCGGATAGAATTATGTCGCATGTGAGCTTTGGGAAATATTATGATATTGAAGTTGAAGATGATGTTACAGCGTTTATGGAATATAAAAACGGAATGACCGGTGTGTACATAACCTCAACCGGCGAGGCTCCTGGGGTAAACCGTCTTGAAATTTCGTGTGATATGGGATTTTTGGAAATAAAGAAGGACAATATTACGTTTTGGAGAAATGTTGAGTCAGAACGCGCATATAACAGCCGCAATAGGACAGAAATTTTCGGCAAGCCCGAATGTTGGGAATGTAAGGTGCCGGCAGAGGGTGAAAATCCGCAGCATCTTGGAATTATGCGTAATTTTGTAGATGCAGTTTTGGATAACGAGAAGCTTATTGCTCCCGGTGAAGAAGGAATTTTCGGACTTACTATTTCAAATGCAATTCATTATTCTGCATGGACAGGGAACTGGGTGGATTTGAATAATTTTGACCATGATGGATTTTATGCTATGCTCCAAAAGAAGATTGCAGAGTCAAAGGTTGTAAAAAAAGAAATACAGATGACAGTTGATGTAAAAGGCTCGCACTAAAGGGAGGAAAGGAATATGATGGATAGAAGAATAGGCGCACAGCTTTATACCGTGCGTGATTTATGCAAGGATGAGAAAGGTTTTGAAGATACGATTTCAAGGCTTTCGAAAATAGGGTATAAAACAGTACAGGTATCGGGCATAGGTCCGGTTGCTCCCGAGAAAATCAAAAGTATATGTGACAGCTACAACATGCAGATAGTATGTACTCATAAAAGCTTTGACGAATATACTAAACACTGTGATGAAATGATTAAATATCATAAAATTATAGACTGCAAGATTGCAGGGCTTGGTTCGAGAATGGAACTTGC
Source organism: uncultured Clostridia bacterium (assembly GCA_944391635.1). GTDB lineage: Bacteria > Bacillota > Clostridia > UBA1381 > UBA1381 > HGM11525. The sequence continues at coordinate 3,651 of CALXUL010000279.1, forward strand.
TGAGGCAAGAAGTACGAATGAAGTAATAGACGAGATAAATAAACTAAATGAAAACTATGACAGACTTGCTGATGCAGGGATAGAGTTTTGTTATCATAATCACGCGTTTGAGTTTATGAAGTTTGATTCAAAATATCTTATGGATTATATGTTGGAATATGGTAAGTTTGGATTTATTGTTGATGTGTATTGGCTTGCGTACGCTGCCCAAAACCCTGCTGATTTTATTCGGAAGATAGGAAAGAGGGCAAGAGTAGTACATTTTAAAGACCTTAGAATGAATAAGAACCAGTCGGAGTTTGCAGAAGTAATGGAGGGAAATCTTGACTGGCAGG
>CALXUL010000280.1 GCA_944391635.1 uncultured Clostridia bacterium
GATATGGACAGCAAAACGCTGCTTGAATCACAAAGACGCAGTATGATAGAATGCAATAACCCTGATGTTGTTACAGTAAGCGAGATTGAGCAGTCAGAACGCGGATTTTATTTTACCGCAAGCGACAGCGTATCCTCGGTAAGAGAGGAAGTTTTTCAACAAAACGGGTATGTGTATCTTGTAACGGTATATATTTCGTTATATACGGATGAGGATATAGAACTCGGATATGAAGAGGACGCGGCGGAAAAAATAATAAAAAGTATTTCCTGCGGCGTACTTGGCAGCACAGATTTTTCCGGCAGAATATATATTGAAGAGCCGCAGGGCATTATGGATAGCCAATCCGGCGAATATGTGAGCTTTGACTATCCTATTTCATGGCTAATATATAATGACAGTTATTTTTATGATGAAGGTTATAACCTTGGAAGAGGAAATATGACTATAACGATAGGTGCGTATGAGGCGGGATATGAGAATAATGCTGAGCTGGAGGAGTATTTGAAAAAGTACACAGAGTCGGCTATTGATAGTGTAAAAATAGGCGATTACAGCTTTTTCCATTATATTGATAAAGATGAAGAAAAATATACCGAAACGTATACAATGGCAAAAGGCGGAATGGTGTACGAGGCAGAGTTTAGTTATGATGAAGCATCGAAAAATTCTGCTGCGTTTGAAGAGGCGGAAAAGATTATAAACAGTATAAAAATTAAATAGAAAGGGAGAGTTTAAAATGATAAGAAAAGGATTTAAAATGAAGCTGTACGATAATATGGCACAGGAGTATGAAAAGCGCCATAATGAGCTGTGGCCCGAGATGCGCGAAATGATTCACGAGTATGGAGGCAGGAACTATTCGATTTTCCTGGATAAGGAAACAAATGTGCTCTATGGGTATATAGAAATCGAGTCGGAGGAACTGTGGGCAAAGAGCGCCGATACGCCGATTAACAGGAAATGGTGGGATTTTATGGCGGATATAATGGAAACCAACCCGGATAACAGCCCGGTGTCGGTGGATTTACAGCCGGTATTCCATCTTGACTGATACAAAAAAAGTTAAAATCCTGTCTTAAAATGTCTAATTGTGTACAAATTGTGCATAAACTATGTTATATTAATTAAGAATTTGTTAATAATCACAAAAGCTTATTGACATTATAGGAAAAGTTTAGTAGTATTAAATTGAGCAAAGGGACCGGGGGAGGAAAAGACAGCAAAGGATATGTTTAGGACAGGAGGACAAAAAATGAAGCCGGCAAATATAATGGTATTTGGAATGATGTTGGCATCTCTCTCGCAGACCCAGGCGTCAGCGTCGCCGGAGGGTGTGTTGCACACGACCGGACAGGAATTGCATGAAGCCAGTATACAGAATATGAATGATGTATTGCTTTTGACCGACGCAGGCGAGGAAGAAGAGTAAACGTAAAAAGCGTCCGCTAAGTAAAAAAACTTTGCGGACGCTTATATTATATAAAATATAAAAAACTTTAAAAAAAACCTTGACATATAGGACAAACAATGGTAAAATGATAGGGCTAAGGAATAGCCTCTTTTTTTTTGTGTACCAAAAAAGAGGCAGGACCGTATGGATTTGATATGTTTACGGAGGTGTATCTAAAATGAGAGTAAAGATAACATTGGCATGTTCTGAGTGCAAACAGAGAAACTACAATACTATGAAGAATAAAAAGAATGACCCGGATAGACTTGAAATGAACAAGTATTGCAGATTCTGCAGAAAGCACACTCTTCATAAGGAAACGAAGTAATAATTCGGGAGGGTAAAGTAAATGGCAGAAACAAATAACACAATCCAGAAAAAAGGGATAGGCAAGTTCTTCCGTGAGGCAAAAAGCGAGCTTAAAAAAGTATCCTGGCCGAATAAAGAGCAGCTTATCCATAACACGCTTGTAATTCTGGTATTTATAATAATTACTACCATAATACTATCAGTGCTGGATTTGGGATTCGGAAAGGTATTCCAGTGGCTGACGTCAATTTCCTTTGGCGGCTGATTGAGGTGAGGATATGGCAGAGGAAGCAAAGTGGTATGTTGCACACACATATTCCGGCTATGAGAATAAGGTAAAAGCCAATATAGAAAAATCCGTCGAGAACCGCGGTATGGAAAAATGGATTCAGAAAGTAGAAGTACCGATGGAGGATATTATCGAGGAAAAGGACGGAGAGGAGCGTACGGTAAAACGTAAGCTGTTCCCGGGATATGTAGTAATAAAAATGATAATGAACGATGAGTCATGGTATGTTGTGCGAAATACACGCGGAGTTACCGGCTTTGTCGGACCCGGCTCCAAGCCTGTACCGCTGTCGGATGAAGAAGTGGAAAAGATGGGCGTGGAAACGGCGCGCAGAGGCAGTATGGAGGTAGCCCTGGGCGATATGGTGGAGATAAAGTCGGGACCGATGGAAGGCTTTACCGGCAGAGTTTCCGATATAGACACACAGCGAAGAAAAGTTACCGTCATGGTATCAATGTTCGGGCGTGAAACACCTGCGGAAGTGGATTATTCGCAAATTTCACAGCTTGGATAATAAAAAAGAGTTCACCGTAAAACCTCGGAAAGAAAGGGGTTTTGCGTTGATATATCCCTCTGGAAACAGTGGGAGGATATTTAATAAAAAGGAAGTTTTTATTGCAAATATCCGCAAAAACCACAATGGGATTATATTTGGTCCCAAATTTTTAGGAGGTGGCCGAAATGGCACAGAAAATAGCAGGTTATATTAAATTGCAGATTCCCGCTGGGAAAGCAACTCCTGCGCCCCCGGTAGGACCGGCGCTCGGACAGCATGGTGTAAACATTATGCAGTTCACAAAGGAGTTTAATGAAAAGACAGCTAAGGACGCAGGGCTTATTATCCCTGTTGTAATAACCGTATATGCGGACCGTTCCTTCAGCTTTATCACCAAAACACCCCCCGCAGCAGTCCTTCTTAAAAAGGCTTGCAAGATAGAAAGCGGATCGGGCGTACCTAACAAAACCAAGGTTGCGACTATTTCAAAAGACGACCTTCGCGCTATTGCAGAGCAGAAAATGCCTGACTTAAACGCAGCAAGCGTTGAAGCGGCAATGAGTATGATTGCTGGTACCGCAAGAAGTATGGGTATTGTTGTAGGAGATTGATAAGGTAAAATAAGTGGGAGAGACTAAAAGTCCCGATTAACCACATAAGGAGGAAAAAAATGTTTAGAGGTAAAAAATACCGCGACAGCGAAAAATTAGTAGATAAAAGCCGTCAGTATGACCCGGAAGAAGCATTGGAACTGGCTGTTAAAACAGCAAAGGCAAAGTTTGATGAAACTGTTGAAGCGCATATTAAGCTTGGCGTTGACTCAAGACACGCAGACCAGCAGGTTCGTGGAGCAATTGTTCTGCCGCACGGAACCGGTAAAACAGCTAAGGTTTTGGTATTCGCTAAGGGCGCAAAGGCTGATGAGGCACAGGCAGCCGGCGCAGATTATGTCGGCGAAATGGAATTGGTAACAAAAATCCAGAGTGAAAACTGGTTTGATTTTGACGTAGTTGTTGCAACTCCGGATATGATGGGTGTTGTAGGACGTTTGGGTAAGGTTCTCGGACCTAAAGGTTTGATGCCGTCACCAAAAGCCGGTACAGTTACAATGGATGTTACCAAAGCAGTTAACGAGATTAAAGCTGGTAAGATTGAATACCGTCTTGATAAGACAAATATTATTCACTGCCCGATAGGCAAGGCATCATTTGGTAAAGAGAAGCTTAGCGAGAACTTCTCAGCGCTTATGGGTGCTATCATCAAGGCAAAGCCGGCTGCTGCTAAGGGTCAGTATTTAAGAAGCGTTGTAGTTTCTTCAACAATGGGACCTGGAATCAAGGTTAACGGCGCAAAGCTTGGTTAAGCTTTTAAAAAAATAATATTGACTTTCAATTTTGGCTGTGATATAATAGCCAAGTTGGAATATATCCGTAGACAGCAGGCAAAAAGATAAGACCTGCCGAGGGTGTTATTTAGTATAGATTACTAATGGCTCTTTTCGTCTATGGAAAAGAGCCTTTCTTTATTTTTGGAAAGAAAGGCGTTTTGGGAAAAATAACAGGAGGTGACTAAAATGCCGAGCGAAAAAGTTTTGGAAGCTAAAAAAGCACAGGTTGCTGAAATAGTGGAAACTTTGAAAAGCAGCACTACGGGAGTCCTTGTGGATTACAGAGGTCTGACAGTAGAAGAAGACACAAAGCTCAGAAACGATTTGCGTGCAGCAGGTGTTAAATACTTTGTAGTAAAGAACACATTGCTTCGCTTAGCGGCAAACCAGGTAGGTCTTGAGGAACTTGACAGTATCCTTCACGGCCCGACAGCCCTTGCGGTATCCGAGGATCCGGTTGCTCCGGCAAAAGTAATTTCGGAGTTCGCAAAGGACAATGAAAAGATGGAGATTAAGTCAGGTTTTATGGACGGAAAGGTAATTACCTTAGACGAGATAAAACAGCTTGCAAAAACTCCGTCAATGGAAACTCTTATTGCAAAGATTATGGGCAGCTTGAATTCGCCGATTTCCGGTCTTGCAAGATTGCTTAGCACGATCGTAGACGGCGGTGTAGAAATAGCTGACCTTATTGCAAAGAAGAACGGTGAGAAAACAGAAGAAGAGCCTGTCGCAGAGGCACAGCCTGCAGAAGAAGCAGCACCGGCTGAAGAAAGTGCGGCAGAAGAAGCTGCTCCTGCCGAAGAAGCAGCTGACGCACCCGCGGATGCGGAATAATCAAATAATTTTGACTATTTTAGGAGGAAATAAAAATGGCAGACGTAGCTAAGATTTTAGATGAAATTAAAGAGCTTAAGCTTCTTGAGGTAGCAGAGCTTGTTAAAATGATGGAAGAAGAATTTGGCGTAAGCGCAGCAGCACCGGTAATGGTAGCAGGCGCAGTAGCAGCAGACGGCGGCGCAGCAGCTGCTGAGCAGTCAGAGTTTGAGGTTGTTCTTGCAGACGCAGGCGCAGCCAAGCTTGGTGTAATCAAAGTTGTCAGAGAGCTTACAGGTCTTGGTCTTAAGGAAGCAAAAGCACTCGTTGACGAAGCTCCGAAGTCACTTAAGACTGGCGTAGCAAAAGAAGAGGCTGAAGCTATGAAGGCTAAGCTTGAAGAAGCAGGCGCAAAGGTAGAATTGAAGTAATTGCCTTAAATCGCAAAAAGGTGTTTGTCCGGTTTATTTTTCCGGGCATAAGACCGTGCTGTTCTCTTAAAGACGCTTAAATTGGTGAGAATTATGATTTTGGATTTATCGGAAATAATAAAAAATGAAGAATCAAAGATTTCCTTTGACGGAAAGCTTGACGTACAAAGCGTAGAGTTTATGGGGGAAGAATATATTTTCCCGGAGCCGTTGTATGTAAAAGGCGAAGTCCGCAACAACTCCAAGAATTTGGAGTTGACCGGAGAAGTTACCGGTAAGGTATCGGTGAGCTGTGCAAGATGTGCAAAGCCGTTTGATGCTGATGTACGGTACCGGATTAAGGAAATTCTTGTCCGCGAGGACGGTCAGGTTGCCTCTGATTCTGATGCTGTTTTTTATACCGGTTATGAAATAGATATTACCGATATAGTAAAAAACGGATTTTTGATGAACATACCATCAAGGTATTTATGCCGTGAGGATTGTAAAGGTCTTTGCCCGCATTGCGGCAAGGATTTGAATGAAGGCGAATGTGACTGTGATTCTGAAGTGCAAGATCCGAGATGGGCGGCTTTAGCAGAAATTTTAAAGGATACAACTACTGAATAGGAGGTGCGATTGAGATGGCAGTACCTAAGGGTAAAGTATCGAAATCAAGACGTGATAAAAGACGCGCTAACTGGAAGCTTTCTGTTCCCGGCATGGTGGAATGTCCGCAGTGTCATGAATGGAAGATGCCTCATAGAGTTTGCAAAGCTTGCGGTTACTATAACGGCAAGGAAGTTGTAAAGGTTGAGGCTGATAAATAATTAGCGTATATTTAAAAGGACGGAGAAATTCCGTCCTTTTTTGTGCAAGGAAACTGCGCAATAGCCTGGTAATTCAGACTTGCTGAAAAGTCGTTTTACCGCAGGCAGATATGAAAAAAAGTATTATTAATAGTTATTAAATAAAAATATAAATAGAGCTGGTTTTTAGGTAAAATCAGCTCCACTTTTTGCTTTTACGCGCGCATATGTGCGCCGATAAAGCCAAATGCAAAAAATATAGCTTCCTTTTTCGGAGTCTTGCCAGTCTGTTGATAATTTATCGACTAAATGAACCACGTAGCTATCGAGTGGTTTAAAAAAGATTAACAGCTAAATAAAACCTTCTTTTTGTGTTAGAATGAAAAAGACTGCCGGTCGAAAAAGTGTACTGCCCCAATTTGTATGGGCAGCACAAATTGGGGCAGTACATTTCTTTTATTCTACTATACGAGGTGCGTTTTTCTATTGTCCGTTTTTTATGGGCTTGTTCAAAAACAGGATGATTTGTTTATGAAAAAGAATGTATCAACATAAATAGTTTAGAACATACAAAAAAGCAATTGTAAGTACTATATTGTATTTATGCTGGAAGTTCAGTCTTTTGCGTTTTCCTTGCAGGAAATGTGCGTAACTTCAAGCATAAATACTGCCGCATTATCCAAAGATTTTTCGTTAAAATCCCAGCCGTGTTTTGATGTTGCGGCAAACATTATATTTTCAAGAGCAGATTTTTTTGCTTCTTTGTCGGTGATTTCCGTGATTATACCGGTGCCGATAACGCTCCGGTACGCTGCCGAAAACCCACAGGCAGTATCTGATGCAAGTATTTTGTATCCGCTGTCAAGCTCAAAGCCGACATTTGGGTTTTTGCGGATTAAATCAACTTTTCTGCCGGATTTTGCACTGTGAAAATAGAATATCCGCCTGTTTTCCTTGTTAATAAAACCGAAACTCAGCGGCACAATATAAACCTCTTTTCCATCATAAAAACCGATATGGAGAACACGGCAGCTTCTGATTATTTCATCAATCCGGTCATTTTCGGTTATTTCGCGGTCTTTTCTTCGCATATAAACACTTCCCTCTTCCCTTGATATATTTATTAAAAAAAGCAGCCGCAAAATGCGCCGGAATTAAGAAGAGTCCGGGGCATAAGTACCGACTGCTTTTTTAAGAGTTATTTTTTATTTGAAACGTATCGATTCGATTATCTGCGGCACAACGGGCGCATCAGCAAAGTTTGTTTTTACATTTGCGATACGGTCAACAACGTCCATTCCGCTGGTCACCTTGCCGAAAGCTGCATACTGCCCGTCAAGATGTGGAGCGTCTTCGTGCATAATGAAGAATTGGCTGCTTGCGGAGTTAGGGAAGGATGTGCGCGCCATTGACAGCACGCCGCGGGTATGCTTCAGTTCATTTCTCACACCGTTTGCGTCAAATTCACCTTTGATAGATTCAGCGTCTTTGTGGTTCATATCAGCGTCATAGCCGCCGCCCTGAATCATAAAGCCGGGAATTACGCGGTGGAATATCAAGCCGTCAAAGAATTTATCCTCTACAAGCTTGATAAAATTTGCAACCGTAATAGGCGCAATATTCGGATAAAGCTCGGCGTGTATTTCGCCGCCGCCCTGCATAGTAATAACAATCTCGTTCATAATTATTCCGCCTTTTCGTCAATAGTAATGGATTTAATAACCTGAGGCTCAACCGGAACGTCCTCCATACCGTTTGGAAGTGACTGGGTTTTTACGCCGGCAATTTTATCAATAACTTCAAGCCCTTCTGTAATCTTACCGAAAGCGGCATATTGACCGTCAAGGTAAGAAGCGTCATCGTGCATAATGAAGAACTGGCTGCTTGCGGAATCGGGTACATTTGTGCGCGCCATTGAAATAACACCGCGGGTATGTTTCAGGTCGTTTTTCACGCCGTTTGTTTCAAATTCGCCCTTGATGGTATCGGCAGGCTTTTCGTTCATATCAGCGTCATATCCGCCGCCCTGAATCATAAATCCGGGGATTACGCGGTGGAAAATCAGCCCTGAATAGAAATCCTCATTACAGAGCTTTACAAAATTTTCAACCGTAATCGGCGCAACATCAGGATAAAGTTCGCCTTTCATTACCGACCCGTCCTCCATTTCGATTGTAAACGCAATTGGATCGGAGCTGTTTGTGCCGCAGGAGGCGAAAACAAGAAGCGCCATAGAAAGTATGAGTATCCGGACTACATTTTTCATAAATTTCATATTTTTAAACCTTTCTGCCCAAATTTTTTCTTCGCTTTCTGCGGGGCAAAACAGTAAGCGGTATAATTTTTTTTTAAAATTGAACTATTCGCCATCGATTAGACTGTCGCCATCTAAGCTTGTTTCTGAGGTTTCACTGCTGTTTTCCGCGCCCTCTTCGTCTTCTTCACGTGAGGTAAGAGTCATACTTACAACTTTTACCCCGTCCTCAAGGCGCATCATACGCACACCTTGAGTCTGTCTGCCAAAAGTGCTGACCTCGTTTGCATGCATACGTATCAGCACGCCGTCCGACGTTATCATTATAATATCGTCCTCGTCGCTGACCGAACCTATTCCGGCAAGCGAGCCGGTTTTATCGGTCAGGCGGTAGGTATATACGCCCTTGCCGCCGCGGCTTTGACAGTTATATTCATCAAATCCGGTCTTTTTGCCGTAGCCGTTTTCGGTTACGCACAAAAGACTCTTGCCCGGTTCAATTTTTGCCGCGCCGATTACCTGGTCATCACCTGAAAGGCGTATACCGCGGACTCCGCGTGCAGTTCTCCCCATCGGGCGCACATCACTGGCACGAAAACGTATTGCAGACGCTTCTTTTGTACAGATGATTATTTCATCATCATCCTGGGTCAGCATTACGCTGATAAGGGAATCACCCTCGGCAAGCTCTATTGCCCGCAATCCCGACGCACGTATGCGTGAATAGCTCATAAGGTCGGTTTTCTTAACCGTTCCGTTTTTGGTGATAAAGGTCAGATATTTGTCATCGTCAAATTCGGGTATCGGAATCATAGCTGTAATCTTTTCGTCCGGCTCAAGCGGCAGAAGATTTACTATCGCCATACCCTTTGCTGTACGGGTTGCCTCCGGAATACGGTAGCCTTTCATACAGTATACTACACCGCGTGTTGTAAAGAAGAGTATATTATTATGTGTGGAAGTGGTGAAAATCTGTTCCACAAAATCCTCTTCACGCGTAGAATGTCCCGCGATTCCGCGTCCGCCGCGGTGCTGTGAGCGGTAAGTTGAAACCGGTACACGCTTAGTATATCCATTATGGGTGAGTGTTACGACAATTTCTTCCTCATCTATCAGGTCCTCAATGTCAATATCATCGGTTATCATTTCAATACCGGTGCGGCGCTCATCGCCGTATTTTGCCTTTATGGCAAGGAGGTCCTCTTTTATTATTTCAAGAATCTTGCCCTCGTCGGCAAGAATACCCTTGTACTCTTCAATTTTAGCATGTGTTTCCTCAAGTTCCTGTTCAAGCTTGCTGCGTTCCATACCCGACAGACGTCCGAGAGGCATCTGCCAGATGGCTGTTGCCTGAACCTCATCAAGTCCAAAGCGCTCTTCAAACACTGGTTTTGCGTCGGCAAAAGACTTAGATGCGCGGATTATTTTAATAATCTCGTCGATATGGTCAACTGCAATCTTATAGCCTTCTAAAAGATGCGCGCGTTCTTCAGCTTTTGCAAGATCAAACTTCGTACGCCGCAGGATAACGTCCTCCTGGTGCGCGATATAATAATTAATCATCTCACGCAGGTTCAAAAGCTTGGGCTTCTTGTCCACAAGAGCGATAAGAATTACACCGAAAGTTTCCTGGAGCTGGGTGTATTTGTATAGGTTATTTAATACAACGTTTGGATTGGCGTCGCGTTTTAGTTCGATATAAAAATGAATATTTTCATCCGACTCATCTCTTGTGCCCGAAATGCCGTCAAGTTTTCCGGCATGTACAAGCTCGTTAATGTGCATTTCAAGCCTTTGTTTGTTGACCTGGTAAGGAAGCTCGGTTACGTGAATACGGCTTCTGCCCGAATCAAGTTCTTCAATTTCAGCGCGAGCCCGCATAATCAGCCTGCCGCGCCCGGTGGTATATGCCGCGCGTATGCCGCTAAGCCCCATGATAAGACCGCCGGTCGGAAAATCCGGACCTTTTATATATGTCATAAGCTCGTCAAGCTCTATCATTGGGTCATCTATTACAGCTACAATGCCGTCTACAATTTCACTGAGATTGTGAGGCGGTATATTTGTTGCCATACCAACTGCGATACCGGATGAGCCGTTTACTAAAAGGTTAGGAAACCGAGATGGCAAAACATCGGGTTCTTTAAGCTTGTCATCATAGTTGGGAACAAAATCAACGGTATTCTTTTCAATATCCGAAAGCATTTCCGATGCAAGCTTGGACATCTTCGCCTCAGTATAACGGTAAGCAGCCGGAGGGTCACCGTCGATAGAACCAAAGTTACCCTTACCCTGTACAAGCGGATATCTAAGTGAAAAATCCTGTCCAAGACGTACCATAGCGTCATAGACCGATGCATCGCCATGGGGATGATATTTACCCAAAACATCACCGACGGTAGCGGCTGATTTTCTAAAATCATTTTCATAAAAAAGTTTAGATTCATACATATCATAAAGAATCCGGCGGTGAACCGGCTTCATTCCATCGCGGACGTCAGGCAGCGCACGGGATACAATTACGCTCATCGCATAGTCGATGTAGGATTGCTTCATCTCGTTGTTAAGCTCAACATCCACAATTTTTTGATTGGCAATGGCTTCCATATTAAGAGCCTTGTCAGGTTTATTCTTAGCCACAGGCATATGCCTCCTAAACAAAACAAACTCCGATTCCGGCAATATAGAAAATATTGTCAAAATTCGGGCATTTATTACCTATTATTATAACATAAATTAATATAAAAATCAAGGAAAAGAGCAATAAAACCGGTGATAGAATGCATAAAATAGGTATGTGGAAAATATGGTTCAAACAGATATTATGTAAACCAAATGACAGATTTTTTCCACGTATAGAGGCGGGGACAAGAAAAGATAAAACAGTGAAATTACGGGATTTTTTTGGTTTTCCACTTTTTCCACACAGTTATCCACGGGGAAAAGGGATAAAACAAACCGCATAACTATGTCGGGCAGAAGTTTTCCACGCGGTTTACATAAAATTATGTATAATTGTATAGGGTTATTAACGCTTAAAGTTGAAATTATGTCAACAAAATGTAAAATAACTAAAAAAAACGAGTGATAGTGCGGGTTTTAGATGTTAAAAATTTTTTTCAGAGTTATCCACACCTGTGGATAACTCTGTGCAATATGCAGCAGATGCATTGGATAGGTGCATTTTTCTGTACAATAGGTCAAATACAGACCTTTTGTACTGTTAAAAACAACGATTTTAAGCTTCAGACTATACAATAAATTGACAAACAATAAGTTTTGCTGTAAAATTAGAATTAGTAAGAATCACAGTTTTTTTGTTTGAAGTGATTTTTATTGAATAAAAGGGATAAAATAGTAAAAGGGGTTTATGCCGGCTGCCCCGAATGGGCAAGGCAGAACAATATTACTGCATCCCGCCTGAGTTTTTCGGCAGGGAAGCGAAGGGAGAGAAATAATGAAAGTTTTGTATGTTAGCTCTGAGGCTGCACCGTTTGTCAAGACCGGAGGACTTGCTGATGTTGCGGGTTCGCTGCCGGCTGCTCTTAGAGATAAGGGTATTGATGCAAGGGTTATTATGCCGCTTTACCGCTGTATACCACAGCATTTTAAGGACAGGATGACCTATCTGAACCATATTTATATTGATATGGCTTGGCGCAAACAATATTGCGGTGTTTTTTCGCTTGAAATGGACGGCACTATATTTTATTTTGTTGATAACGAATACTATTTTAACGGCGATAAGCCGTATGATTATATACATCTTGACTGTGAAAAATTTATATTTTTCTCAAAGGCCGCCTTGTCACTTTTGCCGACGCTCGATTTTAGGCCGGATGTCATTAACTGTAATGATTGGCAGACAGGCGCACTGCCGGTATTTCTTGATACCTTCCAGGATAATCCGTTTTACCGCGGCATAAAAACAGTTATGACGGTGCATAACTTAAAGTTCCAGGGCAGATGGAATCTGGCGAAGATTAAGGATGCTATGGGTATCAGTGATTATTATTTTACCAGCGATAAGCTGGAATATTATAAGGACGCAAACCTTTTAAAGGGCGGACTGGTTTATGCGAATAAAATCAGTACCGTTTCCAACAGCTATGCCCAGGAGATTACCACAGCCGAATACGGCGAGGGTCTTGACGGGCTTCTTCGTGCCAGACGCACAGATTTGTGGGGAATAGTTAACGGTATTTCGTATAAGGAATGGAACCCTGACACAGATGGGCAGATTTTTAAGAATTACACGGCAAAAGACGCCCCGGAGGGTAAGCGTCTTAATAAGATTGCGCTTCAGCAGCAATTAAACCTGCCTCAGGATGAGAATAAATTCCTGATTGGCATAGTTTCGCGCCTTACCGACCAGAAAGGCTTTGATTTAGTTGCCGGTGCGCTTGAACAGCTTTGTGCCGGCGGATGTCAGATTGTGATACTTGGTACCGGTGAGGAGGGGTATGAGAACCTGTTCCGGCATTATGCCTGGAAGTATCCAGACAGAGTCAGCGCGAATATTTATTTCTCAAATGAACTTTCGCATAAAATTTATGCTGCATGCGATGCGTTTTTGATGCCGTCACGGTTTGAGCCTTGCGGCTTGTCGCAGCTTATTTCAATGCGTTACGGTACGCTTCCGATTGTGCGCGAAACCGGCGGGCTTAAAGATACTGTGCAGCCGTATAATGAATTTACCCAGGAGGGGACAGGATTTTCTTTCGGCAGATATACTGTTTCGGATATGGTTTATGTTATCAATTATGCGATGGATATTTACTATAACCGTAGGAAAGAATGGAACAATATAATTAAAAATGCGATGGAACGAGATTTCTCATGGCAGAAATCGGCTGATAAATATATCGAGCTGTATAGTGAAGTGACAGGGATATATGATGTGCCGGTGAAGGAAAAAAAAAATGACCCCGAGCCGGTAAAAGATGCTGATGTAGCGGAAAAGGCAGCAAAGCCGGCAACAAAGGCAGAAGAAAAGCCCAAGTCAGCGACGAAGTCAGCAAAGCCGGCGGCAAAAGCAGAAGAAAAGCCCAAGGCGTCGGCGAAGTCAGCAAAGCCGGCTGCAAAGACCGAGGAAAAACCCAAGTCAGCGACGAAGTCAGCAAAGCCGGCGGCAAAAGCAGAGAAAAAACCTAAAACATTGCCATCAGAAAAAACTAATAAATAAAGAACTATTATTTCAACGCAAATTACAGAGACAGCAAAGCTGTAGTCATAAAAAAGTTATACTGTTGACTATGAGTGGCTGCAGAAGATATACAGTGGTAATCTTGATGGTGTTATTGGAGCAGGTATATTGACAGTTTAGTGTCCCTTGTGGCTTTGCAATTACGGATAGCGGCTGCTTAGTATAGCGATGTCATTGACATTATTGCAAATGACAACGATTGACGGATAAAGCATAGTTATTGATATTACCTCTGATGTCATCTGTAGTCGGATAAATTATCGTCATTGGCATTATTGCATGTGGCAGCGGTAAACGGAAAAAGCGTTAACGAAGGTATTTTTGATGTGGTATGTCTTTCCGATTATAGCGGCACTGAATAATTTTAGCGTGCAGCGATTTTGATTTAGTGTCCCAGAGCCTTTTGGAATATTTTGACGGGGCGGCTTGATGGCAATATATTTTTGCGTTTTGTTCCGAGTTTTGTAAAACTATAAAGAATTGTTTTATTATCTGTAACTTGCGTGGGATTTTTGGGAATGGGTTTGAGAAATTCCGGCAGGATAAATGCCTGCCGTTAAGATAGATTTAAAAAGAGTTTGAAAGGACTGGATATAAGCATGCCAAATGCAAAAAAACTAACCGCCGCCGAGAAGAAGCTCGTAGCGGAGATTGAAGGAAAAGTATCGCGTCATTTCGGTAAAACGCTTGAAGACGCCACACCAAAGATGATTTATACAGCATGTGCGCTTACCGCACGTGATAGAATAATGGAAAAATGGGCAAAGTCACACAAAGAGGTAAAGGAAGAAGGTTCTAAAAAACTATATTATTTATCCTTTGAATTTTTGATGGGCAGACTTCTTGCCACAAATATACTAAATCTTATGCAGACCGAGGAATACACCAATGCACTTGAGTCTATGGGCTATAAGCTGTCAAATGTGGCAGAACTGGAAAATGACGCGGGGCTTGGCAACGGCGGTCTGGGCAGACTTGCAGCCTGCTTTATTGACTCGCTGACTACATTGGATTTGCCGGCATACGGCTGTACTATACGTTATGAGTACGGGCTTTTCCGCCAGAAAATAGTAGACGGTTATCAGATAGAATTGCCTGATACCTGGCTTGAAAACGGCAATGCCTGGGAAATTGCAAGACCTGAGGAAACCGTAAAGGTACGTTTCGGCGGCGAGGTACACAGCTATTGGGACAATGGACGATTTGTTTGCAATTATGAAAATGAACACACAATCCTTGCGATGCCGTATGATGTGCCGCTTGTTGGATATGATTCAAAAATAGTAAATAAACTGCGGCTGTGGTCTGCAAAATCGCCGGATTATCTTAATATGCGTGAATTTAACCGCGGAAATTACGCAAGGGCTCTTGAAGAAAAGCAGCTTGCAGAGGTGATTTCCAAGGTACTCTATCCGGAAGATAACCATACCGAGGGCAAGGAACTGCGTCTTAAACAGCAGTATTTCCTTGTTTCGGCAACCTTGCAGTGGATTTTAAACGAATATGAGGCAAGGTACGGCTCGGATTGGTCAAAGCTTCCAGACAAGGCGGTAATTCATATAAACGATACGCATCCGACGCTTGCTATCCCCGAGCTTATGCGTATTCTGGTAGACGAGAAATGCATGGGCTGGGATGAAGCGTGGAATATAACCTGCCGCGTGTTTGCATACACCAATCATACAGTTTTGTCAGAAGCACTGGAAAGATGGCAGGTTGATATGTTTAAACGCATACTGCCGAGAATATATATGATTGTTGAAGAGATTAACCGCCGGCTTATGGAAAAGCTGGAAGGATTCTATCCGGGAGATACCGGAAAACATAAATGGATGGCAGTAATTGACAATAACCAGGTATTTATGGCAAATTTGTGTCTTGCTACCTGTTTTGCAATAAACGGCGTATCTAAACTTCACACAGAGATATTGGAGAAGGATATTTTTGCGGATTATTACAGAATGCAGCCCGAACGGTTCCACGCTATTACAAACGGTATTACCTTCAGACGATGGATATGTAATTGTAATCCTGAGCTTGCAGACCTTATCACTTCAAAAATAGGCAACAAGTGGATAAAGGACTGGACTGAATTATCAAAAATCAAGCAGTACGCAAAGGATAAGGCGTTTAAAGATGAGTTCGCGCGGATAAAACATGAAAATAAAGTCCGGCTTGCGGAGTATATTAAAATCCATAACAATATCACCATTAACCCGGATTCGATTTATGACGTACAGGCAAAGCGTCTGCACGAATATAAACGTCAGCTTTTAAATATTCTGCATATTCTTGCAGACTATAATAAACTGTGCGAGAACCCGAATATGGACTATGTGCCGAGAACATTTATTTTCGGAGCAAAAGCTGCGCCGGGATATACGCGTGCAAAGCTGATTATTAAACTGATAAATACAATTGCCGATAAAATAAATAACGATGAGCGGATTCATGACAAAATCAAGGTGGTATTCCTTGAAAATTACGGCGTATCAATTGCTGAAAAGCTTGTTGTGGCAGCAGATGTGTCCGAGCAGATTTCAACAGCCGGCAAAGAGGCTTCGGGTACAGGAAATATGAAATTTATGTTAAACGGAGCGGTGACTATCGGAACGCTTGATGGCGCAAATATTGAAATGAGCCAGCAGGTAGGGCTTGAGAATATGTATATATTCGGACTGACTGCCGATGAGGTAAGCGCTCGGGTACGTATAGGCGATTCGCAGGAAGTAAAAACGATTTATTCGACTAATAACGTACTTCGCCGCGTTATGGAGCAGCTTGTTTCGGGCGAATTGGATGCATCACATCCGCAGATGTTTAAGGATTTATATCAGACTCTTCTGTTTGGCGATTACGGTTATGCCGACACTTATATGGTACTTCGTGACTTTGATGCGTACTGTGAAACTCAGGACCGTATCGGCAAGGATTATCTCGACCGTGACAAGTGGATTGAAAAGGCAATCTTAAACACGGCATCAGCAGGGTATTTCTCCTCTGACCGCACGATTAAAGAATATAACGACCAAATTTGGCATTTGGAGCCTATTAAATAAAAATAAAACAAAAACTTTCGGCAGCTCCTTGGTCGGAAAACAGGAACTGCCGTATTTTTGTGACTTTTAATATGGAGAGTTAGAGAATGAAGATAGAGCATAATTCACGAAATCTATTCTACCGCACACCTTTCGGCGCAGCTGGGTGCGGCACAGAAATTACACTGTCCCTTGCGGTTGCAGGCGCGGGGATACCGCAGGCGGCAGTTTTGATTCTTGAATCTGGGGATAATATATATCAATATGATATGATGTACCGGTTTGAGGTCTGCGAATACAGCATTTATTCTCATACGGCAAATATGCCGCATTCGCC
>CALXUL010000281.1 GCA_944391635.1 uncultured Clostridia bacterium
AACTCAAACACCGCTTCAAGTCTTTGGAAGTATGTCTCTATTTTTACAACACGTGCAAGTTGGTACATAGGGACAATAAAAGTTGTGCTTGACGGGTACGGGTACACCAGACAATACGCCAGAACTATAACAAATGATGCAATTGCAGCAATTATAATTGCAGTAAAACCTGATTTTTTAACCGTTTTCATATCGTCAATATACGGTAACAGCAGATTTATGACAATAATATCTGAAAAAATCGACAATGCTGACGCACCCTGTGTAAGATTTTGTTTAACTGCAAGCGGAAAAAGGTTGTTAACCTTATAGAATGGAGTGAGTGTGATAAAGAACGCAAGAAGAAATACACCCGCAATTGGCAAAAAAATAGATGATATTCTGCCGAGCGCCGCAATTCCGGAATATGCGCCGAATACAACAGCGACCGACAGAATAAAAGTTATTTCAATCATAATAGTATTTTGAAGCAGCGCTGTTTTAATTGCTTCAGGAAATGCGCGGACAATAGGCGCTATATTTATCATAAGAATAAGAATTATTACCACACCTGTAATCATTCTAAACCATTTACCGCCTATAGCCTCCGCCTGCGACAGGATAGACGTCCTGCCTGTTTTAAGATAGACTATTTGCGTAATAAAGTATATCAACACTGCCGCAGCCGAGAAAACCGCAACAGAAATCCAAGCGCCGTTCTGACACCTCTCCACAATATAACGCGGATAGGTAAAAAGCATTTTTACAGCAATTAAATTTACCAGTAATGATGTTACTTCCCTGCTTTTTAGTCTGCATTTCATAATTTTACCCTCTAAAATGTTTCACGTGAAACTTTTTTCTACTTAATTTTCCATTTTCTGCTTATTTGCGGCTCGCTTTCTTTACGCTTTGTGTCGAGGTATGACGGGCGTTTTTCACGTTTCCATATCTGGCGGACAAATAATGCCGACATATACGCACTGTTATCACTGCCCGGGAAAGGTGCAAGATAAGGCACTCCAAAATTATATACGGTGGCAAGATAGGTTCCGTAAATGAATATTCCGATTGCAATTCCGAAAAATCCGGATATAGAAGCAAGCAGTATAAAAGCAATTCTAAGCAGTCTAAAACTCCAGCTGAGAGCATAATCCGCCGTTGCAAAAGAGCCAATACCGGTAATAGCGATAATTACAATCATTATCGGACTTACAATTTTTGCGCTTACTGCCGCCTGTCCTAATATCAAGCCTCCTACTATACCAAGCGTCTGACCAACAGGACTTGGCATACGTATTCCTGCCTCCCTTACCATTTCAAAAGCAAAATCCATCAAAAGCAGTTCTATAATACTTGGAAACGGCACATTTGCACGCGCGGCGCTTATTGCATAAAGCAAATATGTCGGCAGCATCTCTTGATGAAAAAGCGTAATTGCAATATAAAGCGCAGGTAGAAGAATAGAAACAAACATACCGATAAGTCGCACTATTCTGGTCATATTTGCATATGGCGCACGTAGATACGGATCAGAAGCAGCATGTGTCAATTCATATATATTTGTCGGAAAAACTATTGCCCTCGGGCTTCCGTTTAAAAGTAATACAACACGTCCGTCAGCAAGCGCACGGGCAGCACGATCAGGACGTTCTGTTGATAATGACTGTGATGTTGCCATATAACTTTTTGTTTCCAACATTTGAGCAACTTCTTCAATAGAAATAACATAATCAATCGATATTGCATTTATACGCTTTCTGACCTCACTCACAAGCGCATCATTAGCAATATCTGATATATACATAAGCACACCGCGTGTTTTTGAAACATTCCCTACCTTAACTTTTTCAGCAATAAGCTTTTCAGTTTTTAGAATCTTTCTTATTAATATAGTATTTGTCCTGAGCATTTCACCAAATGCCTCCTGCGGTCCGTAAATCGACTGCTCATTTTCAGGCTTTGAAATACTTCTATGCTCCCAGCCACGCACATCAACGGTAAATACTTGGTTTAATCCGTCAACAAAAACCGCACAGCCACCGAAATTTACATCTTCAGCAGCAGTGCTTATACTGTCAGTAAACTGAACCTGCGCATGTATAATAAATTTATCCTTTATCTTCTGTGCAAGACTTTGCGGCTGGCTGTCCTCAAGATACGGAAGTTCAAGCATACCCCTAATTATATAATCATCAATAAATGTGCTGTTTGACATCCCTTCATAGAATATAAGAAAACATTTAATGTCCCCACGCATTGTAAACTCTTTAATTACAACATCATCGTTATCAGGGACACTAAATATTTTTTTAATAGTGCGAAAATTTTCATTTATATCTGCCGATACTTTTATATCTTCCTCTTCTTTTGGCTCATTTCGTGAATCATACTGTATATTATAATTCGTACTGTCCAAAATAGTTTCGTCATATTCCTTTTCAGGACTGTATACAAAGACCTTTTTTAACAAGGCAGCTACACCCATAGCGCTATCCTCCCGATAAAAAGTATAAAATATACAATTATCATCCCCATCTGAGGAAAAAATATGCTATATCTCAAAAAAAATATAAAATGTTTCACGTGAAACATTTACATATTAAAATTTTGTGGTATAATGTATATTGATGAAATAAAAATAAAGGTGACTTGCAGATGAAAAAAATCGCAGTATCTAATCAAAAAGGCGGTGTAGGCAAGACAACTACCGCGGTAAACCTTGCAGCGGCTCTTGCTTATAAAGGTAAAAAAGTCCTTCTTGTCGATGCCGACCCTCAAGGAAATGCCTCCTCTGGCGTTGGTATTACAAGAGATTCCGATACAGTAACGCTATATGACTGCCTAATTAATCCGGAAAATTCTCCAAAATCAATCATCCGCACAAAATACCGCAATCTGTCAGTTATTCCCTCTTCCGGGAATCTTTCTGCCGCGGAAATTGAGCTTGCAGATGAAGATGAACGGGAATTTTTCCTTAAAAAGACTCTTCAGGCGATTGATGAAAATTTTGATTTTATTATTATAGATTCGCCTCCTGCTCTCGGTATGCTTACAATTAATATAATGACCGCAGCTGATAGCGTGCTTATTCCAATTCAATGTGAATATTACGCTCTTGAGGGACTTGCACAGCTTATTAATACTATCAGTATGATTAAGAAGACCAGTAATCCTCATCTTGAAATTGAAGGGATACTCGGTACAATGTATGATAAGCGCACAAACCTTTCCCAGGAAGTCCTCAGCGAAGTAAAAAAGCATTTCCAAGATAAGGTTTATTCTACATATATACCCCGCAATGTACGAATTTCAGAGGCTCCAAGTTTTGGAGAACCTATTATCAAATATGATATTACATCACAGGGCGCAAAAGCGTATTTTGATTTGGCAACAGAGGTTATTAAAAATAATAAAGAGGTGAAATAAATGGCTAAAAGAGGTCTCGGCAAGGGACTTGGCGCTTTTATAGATGAAAGCAGCCTGATTACAGTCGAAAGCACAGAAGGTGTTTTAAAGCTTAAAGTCAATGATATTGAACCGAACCGCGCACAGCCGCGTAAAAACTTTGATAAGGAAAAACTCGAGGCTCTTAGCGCATCAATAAAAGAACATGGCATAATCCAACCGATTGTTGTTCGTAAAACCGAATCAGGCTACGAAATAGTAGCAGGAGAACGCAGATGGCGCGCCGCAAAAATGGCTAAAATATCCGAAATTCCTGCAATTGTAAGGGACTATTCACCACAGGCACTAACTGAGGTGGCAATGATAGAAAATTTACAGCGCGAGGACCTGAATCCTATTGAAGAAGCTTTGGGCTACCGCGCACTGATGGACGATTACGATATGACTCAGGAACAAATCAGCGAAAGACTCGGTAAAAGCAGGAGCAGTATTGCTAATTCGCTAAGACTTTTATCGCTTGAACCGGAATTTCAAGAGTATGTAATCTCCGGCAAAATAAGCGAGGGTCATGCAAGATGTCTGTTATCACTTTCCGGGTATACTTTAAGGGAATTTTTGATAAACAGAATTATTGAACAGGAACTGAGCGTCAGACAAACTGAACAGCTTGCAAAAAGCTTATCATCTGTTCATACTGAAAAAAAAGAAAAAGAACCCGACGGGGTTGACATTCAGATAGAAAGAATCCGTAAATCTATTGAGGACAGGCTCGGTACAAAAGTAAATATAAGACATGGCGCAAAAAAAGGCAAAATAGAAATAGAATATTACGGAAATAATGATTTAGACAGGCTATTAGCTTTGATGAAGCTTAATTGAAGGAGTGAATATTGTGGCAGGTTCAAAGGGTAACCGTCCGCTTATGATTTATACTTCACTTATTTTTATTGTAGCAATAATAATGGTGATAATAGCATATTTCGGACAAAAACATCTTGAAAGCGCACAGATACAGCAAAATGAAACCGCAACAGGCATTTCAGAACGCGCTTCCTTACTAAGTGACGAAAACAGGCTTCTTATGGAAATGAATCAGAAACTAAACAATGAAAATACAGAACTTTCAGAATCAAATGAATTTTTAAAAAGCGAAAATGAAATGCTGTATAAAGAGAATGAAAACTTTAAAAAGCTGCATGAAATTTATATGCTGATTTATGACGGTAATAAAACTCAGGCAAGAACACAGCTTGAGAATATATATACAGAAGACCTTACTATGGAACAGAAGGAATTTTATGATGTGCTTGTAAAACGCAGTGAATAACTAAAGAAAGGACTATTTAAAATGATTGACATCAAAATTTTACGAACCGACCCGGACAAAATCCGCACAGCACTAAAAAACAGGAACAATGACCTCGATATAACACCGGCAATTGAGCTTGATGCAAAAAGGCGTACAATCCTGCTTGAAGTTGAGCAGATGAAAGCAAGCCAGAACGAAATGACAAAGAAAATTCCGCAAATGAAAAAAGCAGGGGAAGATACTACCGAAGTTTTTGCAAAAATGCGCGAACTTTCAGATAAAATAAAGGTTTTGGATACCGAACTTTCGGAAATTGACGAAAATCTGCGCTCATTTATGCTAAGAATACCGAATATCCCAAATGACAGCGTCCCTGTCGGCATAGATGACAGCGAAAATGTTGAAGTACGCCGCTGGGGCGAACCGAGAAAATTTGATTTTGAAGCAAAAGCGCATTGGGACATCGGTACCAACCTTGATATACTTGATTTTGACCGCGGAGCAAAAATTTCCGGTACAAGATTTACCGTATACAAAGGTCTTGGCGCAAGGCTTGAACGTTCTGTAATCCAATATTTTCTGAACACTCATACCGAACAAAATGGATATACCGAGATTTTTCCGCCTTATATGGTTAATAGGGCATCAATGACTGGTACAGGTCAGCTCCCCAAATTTGAAGAAGATGCATTCAAAGTAGTAAATAACGGATATTTCCTTATCCCGACTGCCGAAGTTCCGGTTACAAACCTTCATCGTGACGAGATTCTTGACGGAGCAAAGCTGCCTATTAAATATTGTGCATATTCTGCATGTTTCAGAGCAGAGGCAGGCTCTGCCGGCAGGGACACAAGAGGTCTTATCCGTCAGCATCAATTTAATAAGGTAGAGCTTGTTAAATTTGCCGACCCGGAAAAAAGCTATGAAGAGCTTGAAAGCCTGACAAATGATGCAGAAAAACTTCTTCAGGGTCTTAATATCCCATATAGGGTAGTAACACTTTCTACCGGTGACCTCGGGTTCTCATCAGCTAAAACCTATGATATAGAAGTATGGATGCCAAGCTATGGCAGATATGTTGAAATATCTTCTTGCTCTAACTTCGAGGACTACCAGGCACGCCGCGCAAATATCAGGTTTAAGAGAACACCAAAAGATAAAGCGCAGTATGTTCATACATTAAACGGTTCCGGTCTTGCAGTAGGAAGAACAGTTGCTGCAATCCTTGAAAATTACCAGAATGCGGACGGTTCTATCACAATCCCGGATGCATTAAAAGGATATATGGGGACAGATAAAATTTCCAGGTAAATATACTATTCCAGTAACATACTTGCAAAGCCCATAAAATCGGAAATTACAAGTTAATATAAGGTATAATTATATAAGACCTTCGTGATATATTTTAGTAATACAGCAGCCAAGCTTCTTACTATTATATCACAGAAGGTCTTATTTTCATATGATAAATACTATATCTTCCTATGATGCTACAGGAAGTTTATTTTCACACTTAAAAGCGTCAAAATTAAAATATCCGTGATAAAATCACGGATATTTTTACGTATATATTAAACTTTCCATATTATATAAGGGACATATATTATTGTTTTTGCTTTTCTCTTATAAGTTTTTGAGTTCTTATATCCTTACCAACAAACCTCAGGCAATTAAAATTTTCATAAAGTCTTGACGTTATACGGGACGTATAATTTTTGCTTATTTCTTCCATAGTAAGGTTTGTACTGATTATCATACGCCGGTTTTTCAGAATCCTTTCATTTATTAAATCAAACAAAAACTGAAACGCCGACGGACCGTGCATTTCAACGCCTAAATCATCTATAATAAGCAAATCAGCATCATATACAAATTTTAACATATCCTCAAAATCATCTGGATTGCTCATTCTCCCAAACCTATAATCATCATACGCAGAAAAAAGCTTTGACGCTCCTGTATATATTACAGTATATCCCTTATCAAGCATTTCCTTTGCAACAGCGCTTGATAAAAATGTTTTTCCAAGCCCCGGCATACCATAGAACAACAGATTTTTTGAATTTTCGGGACTTTTGCAAAAGTTGATACAAATATTTACTATATCCTCAATATTCTCCCGTTCGGTCATATTCATATTTTTAATTTTAGTGTCCCCATAATAACTCATATCAAAATTCTCAAAGGTCTGAGTGTTAATCAGTGTTTTCATATTTGATATTTCATAGGCATAATCTATCAGCCTTTGCTTTAAACAGGAACATTTTTTCCCGTCAACATAGCCTGTATCATTACACTTTTTACATCCATATACCGGCTTGTCAAAATCACGTTCAATATTATTATCATCAAGCAGGCTGTTTCTTTTTTCAAGAAGAATTTTTATTTTTTTATCAAGGTCAGTATTGTATTCATCGCTTTTTTCCGGGTTTTTTAGAATCTTACCCATATTTTCAAGTCCAGCATCCTTTATTTTTCTGTCAATCTCCTCAATTTCAGGAACCTGCTTGTAGACTTCTTCACGTCTTTTCTGGCATTTGCTTTCAGCAAAACTGCGCATCTGACTGTAATCCGACATTATTTTTATATATGCACTGTTTTCGGCAAGCATCAAACTGCGCCCCCTTTCGCTAAAATATCTTCTGTTTTCTTTTTACGATTAATAATCTCATTAAAATTACGTATATACTCAAGTGGGTCCTTAAAATTAAATATCCTGTCAATACCGTTATCTGTAACTATTTTCGTCGTACCGCCGCCTCCGAGCGCAATAATAGTCTGTATCTCTTCCATTATGTTGACATTATAAAACGACATTGTATCACCTCTTGAATATCCTACATTTTCAAGATTACCCGAAATATTTTTTTGCCTGTACATATAATAGGGAGTATACCCGAATCCTGACAAAGTATTTTGCGCATAGGACAGCATCTCATTCATTACATCAGCTTCGGTAAGCTTATTTTCAGTATGCCTGAGATTTGCCGCGCGTTTTATACACATAGAATGTACCGTTATATTCTCCGGAAGAATCATTAAAATATCATCAATACTCTTTTTAAAATCCGCCGCACTCTCACCCGGAAGCCCGGCTATAAGGTCGGTATTTATCACATCAAAACCGGCTTTTCTTGCCATAAAAAATGCGTCCTTAAACATACTGTATGTATGCTTTCTGCCGATTTTTAAAAGAGTTTTATCATTTGTTGTCTGCGGATTTATACTTATTCTGTTTACATTAAAGCTGCGCGCTGTTTTAAGTTTTTCAAAAGTAATAGTATCAGGTCTGCCGGCTTCAAGCGTAAATTCACGGATACCTGACAAATCAAAGCTTTTATTTATCTTTTCAAGCATCATAAAAAGCTGGTTTTCATTTAATGTAGTAGGGGTTCCTCCGCCTATATAAATATTATCAATTTTTAAACCGAGCCTTTTTATCATACCCGAGGTATAATCAATCTCTTTTAAAAGGCAAGCCGTAAAATCATCAATATATTTGCCGCTTACTCTTATATCAGTCGAAACAAAAGAACAATACATACACCTTGTCGGACAAAACGGTATACCTATATAAATACTTACAGTATCCGGCTTGTGCGAAGCTAAAATTTTACTTTCATTCTCGGAAACCTTTGCAGCAAGCCTGCATTTTTCTTCCGACACTCCGTAAACCTTTGCAAGATACTTTTTAGCATCATCATAGCTGTATCCTTTTAAAACAAGTGAAGTAACGGCTTTTGCAGGTCTTACACCGCACATTGCGCCCCAAGGCAGGCTTACTTTATGTATCTTTTCCGCGGCATCAATAAAAGAGCGCGTACAGGCAACAGAATAACGTCTTGAATCCTCTTTATCATTGCTTTTTTCATAATCACAAGTATATTCACCAAAATATACCCTGCCTTTATAAATTATCTGACAATACGCATCTATCTTATTGGAAGAATATGCAATATTAGTATAAACCTCCACATCATCTTGTGCATCAAAAAACAAACGCATAAAAACATCCATTTCATACCTGCACGAAAAACCGTTTTGTACAAGAAGCATATCAAACACCTTTTTTATTTAAAAAATCAAAACCGACATACCGCATTTAAAACGGCGGATGCCGGATTTAATATTCTGTTCAATTTACAAAAAAATTAAATTTTTTCTCATATCCTATTGAAGTATCAGCACCATGCCCCGGGTATACTTTTACATTTTCATCCAGAACATAAAGCTTTTCACGGATAGACTTATAAAGAGTCTGTTCATCACCTGTAGGAAAATCCCATCTTCCGACATTTTGTTTAAATAATGTGTCCCCCGTAAAAAGCGAATCCTCAATAAGATAACAAAAGCCGCAGTCGGTATGACCTTTGGTTTCTATGGCTTTTATCTCCATATTTCCTATAACAATCTTTTCTCCGTCAGATACGGTTATATCAGCAGGCTCAACAATAAAAGGTATACCCATACCTGCCGAAAGGTTATAGGACGCCTTACCCATATTTTCACTGCATCTTTTGCTGCAAACAACTTTTTTATGTCCCCTAAGCTCATTTACACTGTAAATATGGTCATAATGGCAATGGGTTATAAAAAGATGCGTTACATTTACACCCTTTTCCTCACAGGCTTTTAAGATTTTAAATGTATCAAAACCCGGGTCTATTAAAACGGCATTATTTTTATCTTCATATACCAGATAACAATTCTGGTCAAAATCATAACTTATTATTTTTTCTATATTAATCATATCAGTTATTATAAAGCCTAACCGGCAGAATCATAAATGTATAGCTGTTATCATTAAGAGAATTTATAAAACAAGAACTTCTCGGATTTGAAAATTCCATTTTAATATCCTCATCATCACAAGCCCTTAAAGCATCCAAAAGCAGCTTATGATTAAAACCTATCTCAAGGTCATCACCGCTTGCTTTTACCTCTACCTCATCATATACCTTGCCGCGGCTGGTCATACAGGTAATTTCTATTTTATCAGTGGTAATATTAAGAATAACCGGAAGTTTTTCTGCTTTTGCAGACATATCGTCATTTATAATAAGAGCCGCTCTTTCAAGACTGTCCGCAAGCTCACGCGCCGAAGCAGTTACAAAAATACTGTTTGGCGTCGATAAAACCGGTCTGTAATTTATATATTTACCCTCTAAAAGCCTGGTTACAACCTTATAATTTCCGAAATCAAACAAAGCGTGCCTGTCGGATACAATAATATTAACCACTTCATCAGTATCCTTTAATATCTTTAAAATTTCGCGAAGTGCAAGACCGGGAATTACAAAACTTTTCGGTGTAAGGGAAGAGTCAACCACTTCCTTAATTATAGCAAGACGGTATCCGTCGGTTGAAACCACCGACAATACCCCTGTATCAACTTCAAAAAGCGAGCCGGTCAAAATCGGTTTTCTTGACTCATTCATTGAAACAGCAAAAATTGTCTTTCTTATCATCTTTTTTAAGACTTCCTGTTTCATACTGAGCCTGTATGTTTCGCTAACTTCCGGAACACTCGGATATTCAAGTGCGTTAAGACCCTGTATATTAAATTCAGACTTACCGGATTTTATAGTAGTAACATTATTATTTTCATTTACATTTACTTCTACAATATTATCCGAAAGACGTCTTACTATATCACCAAACATTCTTGATGATAAAGCAATGCTTCCTGCGTCTTTAACATCGCACTCAGTTTTAAATTCTATACATAAATCAAGATTATTAGCTGTTATAATAAGTGTACCGTCTGCAAATGCATCTATTTTTATACATTCAAGGATAGGGTTTACTGTTTTTGTGCTTACAGCTTTTTGTACTGTATTTATTATATCTAAAAGCTCTGTCCTATTGCATAAAAACTTCATAGCTAAAACCTCCCTTTTTAGAAAATTTCTTTTTCATGATATATATAATAATCATGTAGTAGTATTAGTAGTATGTGCGGGTATTTAGTGGAAAATATGTAAAATACGCATAACTACTTACTTTTTTATCCAAAACCTGCGTTTAAAAGATGTTAATGGAAAATAAGTTATAAACATACATATTTTATATGAAAAAATATCAACAGTTTTTCCATCCACACTGTGAATAAATTGCTGGATTACAGGCTGTTTAAATCCTTTATTATCATATCGACATCTGTTTTTAGCAGTTCGTCTTTTGATATTTCTTCCATTACCTTGTCCACCCCGTACATTACTGTAGTACGGTCACGGTTACCGAATACCTTTGCTATTTCAACAAAGTTCATGTTAGTCATTTTTTTGCAAAGATACATTGCAATCTGACGCGGTCTTGTTATCTGCCGCATACGCGACTGGCTTTTTAAATCGTCTGCGGATACTTCATAAAATTCACAGACTTTATCAATTATTTTTTGCGCTGTTATTTTAATTATCCCGTCATCAGGAATAATAGAACTGATTGCATGTTCTGCAAGCGGCATATCAATAGGCTTGTTGCTTATTCCTGCATAAGAGATTATTTTAAGAAGCGCACCCTCAAGCTCACGTATATTTGAATCTACTCTTTCCGCAATATATGAAAGCACATCATCAGGCAATACTGCATTTTGTGCTTCTGCTTTCTTTTTAAGGATTGCCATTCTGGTTTCATAATCAGGAGCTGTTACATCAATCGGAAGCCCCCATTCAAATCTTGTAATAAGCCTTTCTTCTATTGAAACAAGTTCTTTCGGCATACGGTCGCTGGTTATTACAATCTGTTTATTATTGAGGTAAAGATCATTAAATGTGTGGAAAAATTCTTCCTGAATACCCTGTTTTTTCTCGATAAACTGTATATCGTCAATTAATAGAACATCGACATCACGATAACGCTGTCGGAAAGATTCCATATCCTTATCCCGCATAGAGTTTATCATGTCGTTTGTAAATCGTTCACTTGTAACATATACAACGCGTTTTTCCGGAGAGTTTTCCAATATCTTATTACCAATAGCCTGCATTAGATGGGTCTTTCCGAGCCCGGATTTCCCGTACAGGAAAAGAGGGTTGCTTAGCGACCCGGGATTTCTTGCTACGTTCAGCGCAGCTGCTGTTGCATATTCGTTTGATGTACCCACTACATAGCTGTCAAATGTATAGCGCGGATTTAAATTCGCCTTTAAATACAGCTCGCTTCGGCTGTTTTTCGTTGCGTCCTCCGCTGCTTTTATACTCTTTTCATCACTGCCGATTATTACTTCTACCCTTACCGGGTTTGATACAGCGCTGCATACAGCAGCTTCTATATCGTCAATATACCTTAGCTCTATCATATTTTTACAGATAAGCGAAGGTACGGCAATTATGAAAATACCGTTGTTGTAGGAAACCGGCTTGGCCACTTTTATGTATGTATTGTAGCCTACCATAGAACTAATGCTCCGGCGTATAAAAGATAATGAGCTTTCCCAAATATCCTTTATATCCATTTTTTTCCCCCTGTTTTAATTAATCCATATATCAAGCGCACAAAAAAAACTGTGCTTTATTATATTAACAGATTTTTACGAATATTACAAGTAGTTTAAATATTTTTTTCTAAAATTTTCGACAAAAGCATATTATACACAGTGAAAAATAAGTATAAAATCATATAATGCATGGAAATAATACCAAAAGAAAGTAAAATGAAAGGTGTTGAAAATCTTTGACAGGAGAAATACTGATAACTGATGTATTTGCAAGGGAGGTAATAGATTCAAGAGGAATGCCGACGGTAGAGGCTGAGGTTCATACCCAGTGCGGATTTGGACGGGCAATAGTCCCGTCGGGAGCGTCATGCGGCGCATTTGAGGCGGTAGAAAAGAGAGATGGCGAAAAGGACAGGTTTTGCGGAAAAGGCGTATTAAATGCGGTTGAGAGTGTAAACGGTGAGATTAGAGCGTGTCTTTTGGGAAAGAATGTTTTAGACCAGCGGGCTATTGATATGGAGATGATAAAACTTGATGGTACGCCGAATAAAGAACGCCTTGGCGCAAATGCTATACTTGCGGTGTCGCTTGCGGCAGCTCATGCCGCAGCCGACAGCCTTGGTATGAGTTTTTACCGTTATCTTGGCGGAACTAACGGGCATATTATGCCGGTGCCTATGATGAATATTTTAAACGGCGGCGCGCATGCGAATAATAATGTGGATATTCAGGAATTTATGATAATGCCGCTTGGGGCAAAAAGTTTCCGTGAAGCGCTTTGCATGTGCTGTGAAGTGTATCAGTCATTAAAAAAATTATTAAATAAGTCGGGTTCATCAACCGCAGTCGGGGATGAGGGCGGTTTTGCTCCGAATCTTTCAAGTGATGAAAAGGCAATCGAGCTTATCATTTCGGCAGTTGAGGATGCAGGGTATAGGATGAAGCATGATTTTATGATTGCGCTTGACGCGGCAAGCTCGGAATGGGTATCGCATGAGGGCGGATATCTTCTTCCTAAATCAAATATTAAAAAAACATCAGATGAATTAGTAGAATATTGGTGTGATTTGGTTGAAAGATTTCCGATATATTCTATTGAAGACCCGCTTGCCGAAGAGGATTGGGAGGGCTGGAAAATTATCACCAAAAAGTTAGGCGGTAAAATACAGCTTGTTGGCGATGACCTATTTGTTACCAACACAACGAGGCTTTTAAATGGTATAGAATTAGGAGCTGCAAATTCTATTCTTGTAAAGGTAAATCAGATAGGAACTTTAACCGAGGCGATAAACGC
>CALXUL010000282.1 GCA_944391635.1 uncultured Clostridia bacterium
TAGGAAACGGCTTTTACATGGACGATTATTTCCTTGAAAAAACACTGTAAATTGCCAGGAAGGCAAAGTCAAATATGCGCAAGAGAGGAGTGACGGTATTTGACCGAAGAAAAATTGAAGAATCGGAAACTGAATAGAGACAAGCTCCCG
Organism: uncultured Clostridia bacterium; assembly: GCA_944391635.1. Classification (GTDB taxonomy): domain Bacteria; phylum Bacillota; class Clostridia; order UBA1381; family UBA1381; genus HGM11525. The sequence goes on from CALXUL010000282.1 coordinate 151, forward strand.
GCGTTCGGCTTTGAAAAGACCGACACTTGTTATATTTATCATACTGATTTAGCTGACGGACAGATGATTTTGACAGTGACAATAAACGAAGAAGAGACGATTCATACGCGCGTTGCCGACAGCAATGGCGACGAATATGTGCTCCATCGTGTCAATGGTGCGGCGGGTGCTTTTGTCGGTCGGATCAAAAGTGATTTCGAGGCGGTGTTGAAAGAAATTTCGGAACAGTGCTTTGAACCGGATGTATTCAAAAGCGAACAGACAAAAGCCGTTATCGCATATGTGAGAGATAGATACGGCGATACACCTGAATTTCTTTGGAATAAATTTCCAGATAACGCGGTAGTCCGAAGAAAGGACAACCGAAAATGGTACGCCGCTTTTCTTACCGTATCACGCAGAAAGCTTGGTCTAGCTTCGGATGAGACCGCCGAAATCATCGATCTGAGAGTCAACCTGGAGGAGATAGAAAGTATGGTGGATCATGTACGGTTCTTCCCCGGCTATCATATGAACAAAAAGCATTGGCTCACGATCTGCCTCGATAATACGGTCAATACGGAAGAAATATGCAGGAGAATTGATGAGAGCTATCTGCTGGCAAAAAAATAAAAGACGATTTTATTTACCGCAACAAAGAGCAGACGATTTTTAAAAAATCAGTCTGCTCTTTTGCGTCCCATTTATCCATTATTCGACAAATAATGAAAATTTTCGACAAACAATATGGCAACACCGGATATATTGTGATATAATCAATTTAAACTACCGGTATCGGTGTTTACAGGAAAGCTGCACTTTTAATAATTAGGAATAAAATCAGTGTTAACAAAGGATAAAGGCGCGAAATCAGCGCTTTAAAAAAGAGAAATTAAATAATGAAGGAGAGAGTAAACATGTTTTGTCCAAACTGCGGACGACAGCTTCCGGATGATTCAGCATTTTGCGAACAGTGCGGTACGCAAATTGAGCCGGAGCAAGGAGCAAACGTCGTCAACGAATCTCAAACTGCGCCGCCCAAAGCGACGCCCGCGAATACCGGAAAAACAACGGAACAGTTATCCCAATTCGTAAAGAAAAACAAAAAAGTCATCGGGATTTCGGCAGGCGTGCTTGTTGTAATTGTTGCGGTAATGATCTTTATATTAACGCGCCCTCTGACTGTAAAGCTCGGAGATTATATCACTGTCAGTTTTTCTGGCTACGACACTATGGGACACGCTTCTTATCATTTTGATTCAGAAGCGTTTTATCAGGATTATGCGGGGAAAATCGCATATCAGGTAATCAATTCAGGCGATTTGATAAATGACGAGGTCGCTTGTGAAATGCTGTTGCAAGAATGTGTATCCGGTGAATTGAGCAAAAGCACAGAACTTTCCAATGGAGAAGAAATTACCTTCCAATGGACGTGCGATGATGACGCGGCACGGGAAGATTTTGACGTCCGACTGTCGTATGAAGATTTAAATTTCGTTGTAGAGGGATTAGAAGAGGCAGAGACGGCAGATCCTTTCGCCGATGTGGAAATCGTTTATAGCGGAATTGGTCCAAACGGGGAAGCGAGTGTTGTCAATAATTCCGACGCATCTTATGCTTATGACCTTGATTATGTTGTAGAGCCTTCGTCCGGTCTCTCAAACGGAGACACTATCACCATTTCCTTACCGTGGGCTGAGACAGAGGAGGGGCAGGAATATTACCTGAGCACCTATGGGGTCATATTCTCAGAGACGGAAAAGACATATACGGTAGAGGGACTTGGAGCTTATGTGAGCGCACTTTCCCAGATAAACGAAGAGACTATGGAAGAAATGAGGTCACGAGGAGAAGACGCTCTGCGCGCTGAAGCCGCGCAGGATTGGTTAGACGGCATTTCTCTTGATAGCATTAACTATATCGGCAGCTATCTGCTGACTGCAAAAGACACAAACCAGAATAGCTCGCGCAATAATATGCTTTACTTGATTTATCAGGTTCAAAGCAGCGCGAATTTCCCCGAAGATGGTTTCCAAGAGAGCTTCTCCTACTATTATACAGTGCGTTTTGATGACCTGATAGTTATGCCCGACAATACGATTACTGTGGATTTCGGTGAATATGAGGTCTCAGATGATCGATTTGATAAAGAATTTAATAATCGCCGCTACTACTATAACGGTTATGAAGATATGGATACGCTGTTTAGGGAGTGCGTTTCCGTTAATGTAGACCGCTATAAGTATGAGACAAATATAGCGGAGAATCAACCAAGCGGGGAAGAGCAATCAACAGAAAATCAGTCAACAGAAGAGCAATCAAATGCTGAACAAGAAAGTGAGGAGTAATTATGGCATTTTGTAGATATTGCGGACGAAAGTTAGAAGATGGGGAGGTGTGCAACTGCCGCGATACGGCAGCGGCGCCGAATACAACGCAGCAGGATGTGCAGCCGCCCCAGCAGGAGTTTCAGCCCTCCCAGCCGTGGGGAGCACCGCCCTATCAGGAAACTCAAACGACTCAGCAGCCGTGGGGAGCGCCGACTCAGCAGGGAGCTCAGCCATCTCAACAAGGCGGAACGCCTGTCCAGCCGGAGGTAAAACCTGCTCAGCCGGCGATTCAATGGGGACCGCTCGCACGCACTGCTTTAAAAGACTTTGTCAATCTGCTGAAGTCGCCTGCAAATTATAGCGCCCCATATGTACGCGGCAAAAATTTGATTACATCTTTAGCATTTTTCTTATTGCACGCGATCTGCGCCGGTATTTTTTCCATGTTCTTAGTTGGAAGAATCAATGGGTTAATTGGCTTGGGCGGAAGCTATACTGCGGGAATGGCGTTTTCGAGTATCGGGGCATTTTTCCTGACGTTGCTTTACTCCATTATTTTGTCTGTAGTCTTGACTGCGCTTTATTTTTGTGGAGTGAAACTGCTTAAAGGACAAATTGATCTATACGAGGCGTTTTCTATCGTTTCTATGCGTTCAGTCATTGCAATTCCGATAGCTCTTTTGAGCTGCCTGGTATTTTTGCTCAATATTACTGCGGGGTTGGTATTTTACTATTTAGTCGGCGCAATAGCCGGCGTAGCGTTTTTGTTTGCGGGAAGCCAGAATATTGTCGGAATCAGTAAGGATCGTAGGCTCTATCTTTGCATGAGCATCATAATTGTTTTCACTATATTCTTCATCCTTTTCGCATCTTGGGTATTGCCCAGCTATATTCCGTCATCGATACGCGGGCTGTTTTCTTTAGAAAGTATTCTGGGCTCGCTTTAATTGACGAAAATCAATATATAAACTTAAAAGAGCTGACAGATTTTTCTTGAAATCTGTCAGCTCTTTTGTTATGCGAGAAAAGTTATTTATCCTTTGGTAAAATGCGCCGCTTTCAGCTCAAGGACGCTTTGTATCCCTCTCCCCATATCTGCATGGCGTCGAGAATAGGGCGTAGACTCTGTCCAAGTTCCGTCAAACTATATTCCACTCTCGGCGGGACTTCTGCATATACCTTGCGAGTCAACAGACCGCTTTCCTCCATTGCGCGAAGCTGAGCGGTCAGCACCTTTTGCGACACATGACCGACGGATTTTTTCAATTCACCAAAACGCTTTGTACCTGTCATAAGGTCTCGCAGGATAAGCACCTTCCATTTGTCTCCAATCAGAGTTAAGGTCGTTTCCACGGGACAAGCCGGCAGTTCTTTAACAGCTTTTTGTTCGCTCATATCATTAACCTCCGCTATAGTATCTAATTGAAACTTTTGTTCTTATTATGCCATATGGCTGTTTTTTGGTCAATGTTTCTGTGAAAACATAGATCAAAAAATTTTTTTGGAAAATTTTTCAGCGCTTTAGATCAGCAAAATCGCCTGAAATCACGTATTTGTTACTTCACGGTAACTACCTAATAGTTTCATATTGGTAACTACAGCACAATATTGTGCGTACTTTACAGTCAAAAATCCCATTCGTATAATATAGCCAAGAGCTACGGAAGACGGCCGCTTCTAACGCTAAAAAACAAAAATCATAGATCGCATTCTATATTCAGGAGGAATTTAAAATGAAAATCGCAGT
>CALXUL010000283.1 GCA_944391635.1 uncultured Clostridia bacterium
CACTATGAGCAAATAAACAATTGGATATGTACATAAACACAAGGTTGTGCTTTCCATAAAATTAAACACTTGTAAAATCATTACTTCTGCAAAGTATGCCACTAATGCTATTATGAGTAACAATTCACACTTTCGGAAAATCCAGATATTCTTTACATTGGAACGGCTTAATCCATATCCCATCATAAAATGCGGAAGCACAGAGAATATCCATTGAGTCTGCATATTTATGTTTGGGTCAAGCGAGCCAAACGTATGTTTCATCAGCGGAAATCTGAAAAAGAGATTTCCATACCCAAACATGAGTATGCCTATTAACAGGCATATAAAAGATATATAATATAGGGTGCAAACACCTTGTTGATACCTTGATGCCATCCATACGATAGCCACTGTGTAAATAATTGCCAACATATACCACAGGTGATAAAATCCTGTGAACACAAATGTAATGAGGGTATCATAGATGCTCTTTGTAATCCCACCCCCGATTTCACTCTGCGAAAATGGGTGGATGAAATAAATCACACTCCAAAGACACTCTGGCTGTAAATAACGCTGGATTGTTTTGGATTTATTTTAATTTGCGTCACTATGAAAAAAGTAATACCCCGCAATAGCTGCAAAAAAGGGAACCCCCAGCCGGGATAAAACTTGTGAGGGAAAATAGCTTATGAGTGCACTATACTCAGCAAAAGGATTACTGTGGAGCGCAACAATGAATATAGCCATAATGAGACGCATAAAATCAATCGTATAATTTCTTTGTTGCTCCATCGTTCCATCCTTCCTATAATTCAATCACTTTCTTTTCAAGTTCTTCTTCCGAAGCGATTATTTCCTTGTTTTCAGAATACGGACAGCCATACACAATCTTGATAAAAGAAAGCCCAGCTTCCCGCAATACCTTCAACGCTTCAATTTTATAATTCTCATTTTCTACAGTATATCCTACAAAAGAAGCTCCTCTGCTTCGCAAGGTTGTGAGCTTCATCTTATTATCATCGGCCAAAACACCCTCTGTACCAAGTATATGATCCAAGTCAATAAAGTATAGTGTGTAATCCCGCTGCATATCTTTCCAAAGTCGTTCGTCTCCCCAATTTTCGTACGCTAAAGAAGATACATAATGAAATACACGCCCAGAGTAGCCAATCAGGTATGAAATCACATGACTAACATATAACTTAGTTATCGGATAGCTTGCGTCATTCAGATGTTCATACGCCTTTATAAAATCCTCAGCCTTCTTAAATCCATATAACCCTAAGCAAATTACATCGGAACGTACTTGTTTTTCAATAATATCCAATAGATTCCCTTGTTCATTTACGATTAGGAAACTTTTATTTTTTAAGTTATGTATATCTCGTTCCCATTTATTCAGATCGAGTCCGGCAACAAAGTTTCCTTGTGGTACCTTTTCAGTTTTTAGATAATTGTCTGCATCTTTTACTACAACTGAACCTCTGATTTTAGATTTAATTAATGCTTTATATACAGTTTCGGCCGGTCCGGAGGTCATTTCATCAAGAGTTAATATTTCTATGGGATATTTTTTTACTTCATGATAAATGATAGATTTTGAATGAAATTTTTCTTCATCTTCAGACAGCAAAACAATTAAAACCTTCTCATACTGATCGGTATACACACCCTCAATACTGCGTTCAATTAATAATTTCCCGTTCGGATGACGATTCAAATACTGTGGAATTCCATTAGCCAGCTTTCGTCCCATGCAGGGGACAATCAATGTGCTCAAAACGTTTCCTCCCCTGCTGCTTTTTCTAACTTCATTATTTTCTCGATCACAAGACTTGTTTTCTCATTCAAAAAATGATATGTTAGTTCGTCCCTTGTATATGGATAAATTCTAATGAGCTTCTGTAACAATGCATAATATATCTCAACCACGTATGCAGGGTCTACCTTTTTAATTTCATCAATCAAGAGATCTCGAAATACAATCAAGCGAAGTACGGTATTCATGCTGACAGTTGCTTGAAAACGATAAGACCACATTACCTGAACATCCTGCAGCAATGTACCAATATCTAAAAACCAGGAGTCATAAAACGAATCCAAAAAATCAATGAAATAGAGCTTATCATTTTTGACAATAATATTCTCCAAAGTCATATCTCCGTGACACTGAGAATATGTCAATTTACTCCAGTCATGCGCTTCCATCATAGTCAAAGACTGATCAATTATAGGGTTTTTCTGGGCAGACAAAGTTTTTCTCATATCCGACAGTTTCTTTGCAAATATTTGTGTCGCATCAGATTTATGCGCTTGAAGGACAGTAGATTTTTGAGGAATTATGCTGCTAACCAATGACTCGACAAGTCCCTTCACTTTTCCTATTTCCATTGTTTTGATATATTCAGCAAGAGTAATTCCTTGCACATATTCCATATCGAAATAGTATAAACCTTCTTCTGTATAACCCTGATTCAAAACGGCAGGGGCATTAACTAACTCTCCTTTATATGAGGCTTGCTTTTTACTCTGAGCTTTCAACCTTTCGTTATA
>CALXUL010000284.1 GCA_944391635.1 uncultured Clostridia bacterium
ATACAAAGTGTGATGTACACGTGGATGATTTGGTAATACAGGGCGGCGAAACATCATCGGGAGATGATAATGAAGATGATGAGCCGGCAGATGTTAATCTGGAATATCCGGAAGACGAGGACAGCGAATATGATATTGCATTTAATCATAAGTTTTCCGATGCTGCCAATATTGAAACGACCGGAAGCGTAAATGAAACACATTATGCAACCTTAAATGAAGAAAAGGGTTTTGCCCAGATAAAAAACGGCGATGGAGTCGGAGCATGTACGCTTAGCGTTGTTTTGCCAGAAGAGCAGACAAAGGATTTTACAAGAGCTGCGTTTACATATTATGTTAATTCCGAGGAACATCAGCGAATGAAAATATTCGTAAAAAACAGCTTTGGTCAGCAGATAAATCTTGTATGCGTAATTTTGCGTGACGGAAATGTTGTATTAAGCGATAATTCTATGATGCTTATAGATAACGAACTGCCTAAAGTCCCGGTTAATACACCGATAAGGCTTGAGATGGAATTTGATTTCACACAATCGAAAGTGAGATACAGAATAGCTGTATTATCGGCAGGTAAATGGCAGTACAGCGAATGGACAGCATATCTTCCTGCATATAAAGCCTCGGCTGATACAGTAATGGATTTAAAAAGTATTGTATTTTCAAATGAATATATGCTGTGCGATGTGTTTGTAGATGATTTGCGTGTGAGCGTGCCTAAACCTAAGCCGGCAGCAAATAATGTTGAAATTACAGGTATGAAAACAGATGTACCCATAACAAGGGACACTCTGACCGGTACATACAAATATTATGAGGAAAATGGCATAGATGAGGGTGAAAGCGTTTTAGAATGGGCAATATCAGATACAAGCGATTTTACCCAAGAAACTGTTGTTGCCGGAAATACGCTTGTACTTGATGAAAGTTATGCGGGGAAATATATAAAATTTAGGGTAAAGCCGGTATCGGTTGCCGGAATTGTTGGCAGAGTATACGAGAGCAGCGTAATAGGTCCGGTAGAGCTTGTTGTAGACAGCGGGAACGCGCCGGTGGCATCGGAACTTAGTTATAGCGGAAGCGCGGTAATAGGCGGGACTATCACGGCGCAATATAAATTCTCCGATATTGACTATGATGATGAAGGCGATACGCAGATTTCCTGGTATGCTGATGAAACTTTGGTAGTATCAGGCAGCTTTAAGGAAAATTCTGCATTCGAAGTTAAAGAGGAATATGAAGGAAAAACAATTAAGTTTGTAATTACACCGGTGAGTATCTCGGAAAATAATCCCACCGGTGAGCCGGCAGAACTTGTTATCGGTGTTGCGGTAAAAAGCGATGCATATTATGATTGTGAAAATCTTACGCTGACGCCTGCATCAGGTTCAGAGCTGTCTGATAATATCTATCTTCCGACTAAAGGGGAAAAGGGTTCTGATATTAAATGGGAAAGCTCGGATGCTGAGAGTATTGCGGCAGACGGAAGCGTAAGGCAGTCTTCGCGTGATAAGGAAGTAACCCTCACCGCAACGGTATCTAAAGATGGCGTAAGTTTTAAGAAGAGCTTTACGTATATTGTTGCGGCTAAAAAGTCGGTATCAGGAGGCTCCGGTACATCTCCTTCAAGCTCGGTTTCAATATCTGCTCCGTCGGTAACCCCGACACCGGAGGAACCTGATGATGAGCAGGCAGATGAAGAAACAAAGGAATTGTTTACTGACCTTGATGGATTTGAATGGGCAAAAACTGCTATAGAAACCTTGTATAGCGAGGGAGTAATAAGCGGTGTAGAAGAAGGAATATTTGCTCCTGAAAAAAATATTACGCGTGCCGAATTTGTCACGATGGTTGTAAAGAAGTTTAATATTACCGGACAGACTGAGATTAAATTCGGAGATGTTAATGCTGACGACTGGTATTACAGCTATGTGTCCGCAGGAGTTGCAAACGGCTTGATTATGGGAAAGAGCGATAGTTTCTTTGGAGCTGAAGAAAACATTACTAAAGAAGATATGGCTGTTATTATTTATCGTGCGCTTAAAATAGATAAAACTCAAGTACAGGATGTATTTGCCGATGATGCTGATATTTCAGATTATGCAACAGACGCGGTTTATACGCTAAAGGAGAGAGGAATTATCAGCGGAAGCGAAGGGTTCTTTTATCCTAAAAGCTTTGCCAGACGAGCAGAGGCGGCGGTAATGATATGCAATTCTTAAGATTAAGTATTTGTTTGGCAGTTATTTTCCAGGTATGTACTTTCCGGGCTGTTTATGCTTTTCAGCCTGAGGTTAAAAGATGGCTTGTATCAGACAGCCCGGATTTTAAAGAGTATGAAGTAACTGCCTATGGCGACGATTTGCTTTTGACTAAGGATATGTATGGGAAATATGTTAAGTTCGAGCATGTTGATATGAACGGCAATGTTTCGCAAAGCGAAATAAAGGGACCTGTAGTATTTTCAGAAAACAGCTGGCAGGGCAGGATTGACTTTGATGATAATATGGGGATAAAAGAGTCATATAAGGATGAAGAACATTTTGTGGAGTGTACCGATTCAAAACTCTGGGCTAAAAATTCGGATGGAACAGGAAGTAATACGGCAGAAATTTTGCTCCCAAGCACTGTTTTGGGAGCAGATTCTCCCCTTGAATTCTCCCTTTGTATGCAGGAGGGGCACAGCAGGGTGAAAATATTCTTCCTTGACAGCAACAAGAATACAGTGTTTACAATCTATGCCGTAAACAGGGAAGGCAGGCTTGTTTTGACCGATACGACAAGTTCGCAGTTTTCAACTGCTCTTTATAAGACCGATGTTGAACAGGAAATGAAGATAAGGCTTCGTTTTGATTTCGACGGTGGTATTGTCAACATACAAAATGCATCTTCTATAGAGCCTTCGCCAAATTGGTCGGAAAACAGCACATATCCTATAAGCAGCAGCGAAGTATCGTATATTGCGGTATCAAACGAGTATCTGCCCTGCGATATTATGCTTGATGATATAAGTGTCGGACTGAGGGATTACCGCGAGTCGGCGGGGATATATGGTGTGATTTGCTATAAAGATAATACCATAGAAGCTAAAGTTGAGAATTTTTGCAAAGACAAAATTACCGCAGATGTGATTGCGGCGTTTTATAATGGCGAGTATATGACAGATATTAAAGTACTTTCTGATGTTGAGATTGATTATTCCAGAACTTTGAGCTTTAAAACAGATAAGGAATATGACCGTTTTAAGCTTTTTGTATGGAAAGATTGTAATACGGCTGTGCCGGTAGCGGAATATTTTGCTGAGGAAATAGAATAACTTGAGGTGCAGAAAATGAAAAAAAGATTTATGTTGTTTGTTGTAATGATGATAATAATTTCGTCGCTGTCGGTATATGCGGAGGATATAATAGGCGTGGAGGTGATTGGCGAAACGCTGAGCATGACCGGCTCTGAGAATATACAGTATCCGGAATACGGTCTTGGCAGAGTAGAGGCTGAGAATATGTATACTGCCGGATACTACATAGTAAATAATGACAATGCATCCGGAGGACAATATATAAAGGCTTATGCCAATCAGACGGAGAGAAACGGAGTATGGTCGGTCGCTGCGTTTAAGTATACAGGGGGAACTGCAAAGTGTACTCTGAATATTACGTATCCTGACTTTTACAGCGGTTCTTCTACTAAGCAGCTTTATATAAACGGCGAGAGAATTGCGATTTGGTCAGGAAAACTTACATATGGTACATCGGTATGGGGAACAACTCCTGAATACACAAAAGAGGTTGTAAAAACTAAGTCGATAAATGACGTGATGTTAAAAGACGGTGACATCATTTCGTTTGTTTCAAAACCGGACTACGGCGAATACGGTGAGCTTGATTATATTGAAATAGTAAGAGGAAGCGGCGGAGGCAGCGCTGATAAATCGGAGCATACTGATATTGATAATGATATTAATAAGGATAAGATAAATACACTTTTAGAAAAGGAAATCACAACGCTTGGTGAGGATAAATGTTTTTATCCCGAGCGGCAGATTAAGTGCGATGAGCTTATAGTTATGCTTTTACGTTTGCTGGGGTATAAAAACATAGACCAGAGCAATGGATATTGGGCAGACGGTTATATTAATAAGCTTGAGTCGATGGGGTATGTACCCGCTGGTATTGATTTTTCGCAAAACGCAACCGATACCTTTTTAAAAGAGATAATCGAAAAAATCGAGTATACCGATTATAGTTTTGAAGCTTCGGGAGAATATCTTACAAGAAGCAGTGCTGCCGGGCATATTTATGATTTTTACGAGTATCTTGAATTAAAAAAGAGTGAGCAGATAGGTGATAAAGCATCGGTTACAGAATATGAGCTTGATGACCAGAACTATATAAAGACCTGGTTATATACTGGTGGAGTAATTACACATATATATGAAGGCGGAGATGACCTTTCGGTAGTAATGCCTACTGTAATGAACACACCGTTTGACGTTACAATTCCGGACGAGAATAACTTTTCCCAGACTCTCGATAACGGAATGGATTTTAATGTTTTGCCTATGGGAAACAGCGGATTTATTTATGAACTGCTGCGCGGCGGTGATCCGCAGCCTGGATTTATGGTGGCTTATGCGTGCAGTGATATTATTGCCGAAGAGGATATGACGGTAGACGCCAAAATAATGGGTACTCGCGGGTATTATGAGATATACTTAAACGGCGAGCGCATAACTGATTTATATTGGTTCTGGACGCGTTCTACAGATAAAACATTTAAATTACAGTTAAAAGAAGGAACAAACCGTTTGTTTATCCGTATTCAAAATGTGTTGGGAAATATAATTACTACAAATGTAGGTATACAGATATCAAATAATACAGATAAAATAAAGACAACTGTGCCTGCTCAAAAAGAGATTTTGAGCGCGTTGTCAGAGGTTGAAGAATGGACTTACGATATTAGTATTGCCGAAAACGGAGCGCTAAAAGCTGCTACTCCGCCAAAAGAAGGAGCCATTGTAATGATTGGCAATAAAAATTACGATTGGCCGTTATACAGTGATACATTTGATATAAAACGAGAGATAGGAGAAAATATAACCACTTTAAAACTAAAATCTAAAGTGGGACAGAATTATCTTGAGCGTGCTATTGAAATACCTCAGAATTACGAAATGACACGCACAGAATTCACAACCTTAGAGGAACATCAGGCAAACTACAGAAAAAAAGTACTGGAAAACGAAGTTAAAGACTGGGACTGGAGTGAATATGTTTTACTTCGCTTAAACGAGGGATATGAGTTAAGCGATAAGGATATAGAGAGGATACGTACAACAATAACCGATAGTATCAATCCCATGAGTGATTGTTCGGAATTTGCCATGACGCATCTGTTACGTCTTTATATGCTATACGGAGATACATTCCCGGAGGATTTAAAGGCGGAAGTAAAGGATTGTATATTAAACTTCGGATATTTTAGTGATGAAGAAGGAACTGCATCAATGGTAGTTACATCAGAGAACCATAAAATAGGATTCTATACGTGCCAGTATATTGCAGGTTCACTGTATCCGGATGAGATATTTACAAGAAGCGGCAGAACGGGAGCACAGCAAATGGAAGTAGCCCGCACACGTCTTAATGAGTGGCTGACAAAGGTTGAAACGGAGGGGTTTGAGGAATTTTCAAGCCCGGATTACATGGATATTACACTAAATGCCATGTTAAATGGGTATGATTTTATAGATGACGCATCCTTTAAACAAAGATTTAAAAATTTGATAGATTTAGCACTGCGTACGGCGGCAATTATGACATTTGACGGCGTGGCAGGCGGAGCAAACGGGCGTGTATATGCGGCATCCCTTATGTATCCGATGAAGAGTGAAAAAAGCAAGATTTTATCATATCTTTCACCATCTATGAACTTTTGTGAATATACACAGCAGATATTAGGGCTTGCAACAAGTACATATGTGCCGCCGGCTGACCTTGAAGACTTAATTACCGGTAATGTTGATTTAAGCTATCAGCAAGGCGGAACCCAGCTTACTGTAAAAAAGACAGATGATTACATTATATCATCATGTGCTGTGCCAACGCCTGCCCAGGGTACGCTTGCAGCAAATTTCGGCAAAGGACTTTTGCTTTATCAAACGCATTTATGGGAAGTAAGCGTAGGGGCTATGGCGAAGGTGTTTGTAACGCATCCGGGTTCTACAAGCGAGGCTTCTACAGCAAGACCGGGATATTGGTTTGGAGAATACTGTGCACCGGTTATTTGTCAGAAAGATAATATGGTTGCGGAAATTTATAACATACCCGAGGATAACGGTATAACATTTACCCACGCATATTTTACAACTGATAGCTTTGATGAAACACAAATTGGCGAGCATTGGCTGTTTGGAAAAAAGGATAATGGATATGTTGCGCTTTGGTGTTCATCGCCGCTTGAGAGCGTATCCGATTTAACAATAGGTATAGAATACCGCGCAAACGCTCTGAAAACAGCTTGGGTTTGCTTTGCGTCATCAGCAGATGAAAGCGGCAGCTTTGAGGAGTTTATTGCCGAGTGTCAGAATAAAAATATTCAATTTGATGAAACAAAGCTAAAATTAATGGTAGACGACAGTGAGGTATTATCATGGTAGCATATTTAAAACAGAAAAAATACCTTTACATAATGCTAATTCCATGTGTGGTATATTTTATAACATTTCACTATGTACCTATGTATGGTGTGTTAATGGCATTTAAGGATTTCAACTTTTCTAAAGGTATTTTAGGCAGCGAATGGGTTGGTCTGGATAATTTTAAATATATGTTCGGACTGGATGAGTTTTATAATGTATTCAAGAACTCTATTACTTTAAGCTTGTTAAGGCTTTTATTAGGATTTCCTATGCCGATTGTACTCGCGCTTATGCTTAATGAAGTAAGATGCCGGAGATTTAAAAGAACAGTGCAGACAATAATGTACTTGCCCCATTTTATTTCATGGATTGTAATAGGCGGAATTATAACAAATTTTCTTTCCCCGACGTGGGGCGTGGTAAACGGCGTATTGGAGAAATTAGGTATGGAACCGGTATTTTTTATGGCAGGTACAAAATATTTCAGACCAATTGTTGTTATAACGTCTATCTGGAAAGATGCCGGCTGGGGTACTATTTTATATCTTGCAGCAATCACAAGTATAAGCCCGGATTTATATGAGGCGGCGATGCTTGACGGTGCAGGACGATGGAAACAGATGCTGCATGTTACGCTTCCTTCCATTGTACCTACTATTGTAACATTATTTATTCTTCGTACAGGAACTATTATGAACAATGGCTTTGAGCAGATTTTAGTGTTGCAGAATTCACAGAATCTTGCCGTATCCGAAGTATTTGAAACATATACATACCGGGTAGGAATACTTGGCGGCAGATATTCTTTTGCCACGACTGTGGGATTGTTCACATCAGTAATTGGTATGATAATGATAGTTATTACCAATCAAATATCAAAGCGCTGCGGCGAAAGGGGTCTGTGGTAATGATAAAAAGCTATAAAAGATTTCGGATAGATTGTTTAATTTCTGTCTGCTATAGAAAAACCGGGCAAAAGCAGGAGGGATTAAAATGAAAGTAAACAGCGTTTTAAATAAAACAGCGTCTTCGCTTGGCAAATATGGAGTATACTTATTTTTAATATTATTCACACTAATGTGTTTGCTGCCGTTTTTATATGTTATCAGCTATTCGCTCACGCCTTATGCTGATTATCTTAAAAACCCGACTGCGCTTATACCTAAAAATATAACATTTCAGGCGTATAAAGATATTTTTAAGTATGACTTGCTGTACAGCGGATATAAAAATACAATATTTATTACGGTAATAGGAACCGCCCTTAATATTTTTCTTCTGCTTGTATCAGCATACCCGTTATCAAAAAAGGATTTAAAGGGCAGAAATATTATCCTTGCTATGGTGCTTTTTACAATGCTTTTTTCGGGAGGTATGATTCCGAGATATTATCTTGTAAGAAACCTTCATTTAATTGATACTCGCTGGGCGCTTATTTTGCCGACAGCTATTAGTGCGTATAATCTTATATTGATGAAGAATTTCGTTTCGGCAATACCGGATAGTCTTGAAGAGTCAGCAATGATTGACGGGGCAAATGAGATAATTATATTATTTAAGATAATTACCCCGCTTTGCCTGCCGGCAATTGCATCTTTTACGATAATGTGTGCAGTGGCACATTGGAATAACTTCTTTGATGCAATTATTTTCACAACAAAACGAAGTGTTTGGCCGCTTATGCTTGTACTAAGAGAAATTGTATCAGAGGGCGGAGCGGGCGCTGCGGCGGATTTTGCTTCCGCATCAAATGATGTTGTTACACAAAGCTTTACTTTGCAGATGGCAATGATTATAGCATCAATCCTGCCGATTGTCTGCATATACCCGTTTATGCAAAAGTATTTTGTTACGGGACTTACAATTGGAGGGGTGAAGGAATAATGGCTGACCTTAATTATTGCTTGTCAGAGGATAGTATTTATAATGTGTTAGGTGACGATATAAAAAAAATAGTTTCCGTGATTGCGGATAAATATATGTCGGATAATCCTGTGTGCAGTTATGAAATGAGGTGTTTTCATCAAGATGGGTTCAGGAGTATTCCATCAGGTCAGTATGATATAAATCTTGATAAGAAGTATCCGGACGCAAAACGCGGAGATTATGCATACGCACAGGCGGAATTTTATAGTGCTAACGCAGCACATGGCGGATTATTTATAACGCCGGTAGGCGCTGTTACAGTGTATTTAAACGGCAGGCAGATTTATAAATCTCTGCCGAAAGAGGAAGCAGGTTTATTAAGACCGGTTCCGGTTGCAACAGAGTGGAAAAAAGGAAAAAACAAGATTCTTTTAAAGATAAAAAAGCTTGCTGACGGATTTTTCGGCGCGGGAGTTTCAAGTATCAGCCCAAAGTGGGCGCCAATGATTTTTGATTTTCCATCACATTTGGAAGAAGGATACACGGGTTTTGCATATTCAGAGCTTATTAAAAAAGGAGAGACGCGCGATATTAAAACGCTTTTGTGGTATCCTAAAAAAGGCACTCTTCCTGAAGGACAGTATATAGCAAAAAGCAGCTTTTCTTTAAACGAGAAAGAGGAAGTTTTAATAAAAGGGAAAATTAAGTCCCCGGTTGAGATATATCTTGACAAAAAAGTTTATAAGTTTTGTGAATCTTTTGAGAGAATATTTGTGTGCGATAAAGGAGTACACGATATATTAATAAGGGGTACGGGCTATGAAATTAAGGTAAATAAAAAACTATCACCTTGCGCAGGTATGGTTTCAAAGGATGAGTATATCTACATTGAGGATACAGGCGGAAAACTGTCAGAATATAATACGGTTTACCGTGTTTTCGGAAGGGATAAGACATACTGGAAAACAAAAGACGGAGCAATACTTAGGCCCTGCCTTAAAGCGCCTCTTTTTGGGAAGTGGAGTTATCCGCTGGGGGTTACTCTTACGGGTCTTTACCATGTTGGGAAGATGTTAAACCGAGAGGATATTTGTGATTATGTAAAGACGCATGTTCTTTTGTGCGTGAGATTTTATGATTATTCCGTATGGGACAAAAAAACTTATGGATACCCAAATATAAACCAGCAGCTTTTATGGTTTGAAGAACTGGACGACATAGGTTCATTCGGTGCTCTTATGACTGGGCTTATCGATGAATTTTCCGAGCAGGATAAAAAAAGCGCTCTGAAGATTGCAAAAAGGATTGCAAATCATATAATGAAAGTTCAGCACCGAAGAGAGGACGGCGCACTCTATCGTATATCAAAAGATGGGATGCTCTCTATGTGGGCAGATGACCTTTATATGTGCGTGCCTTTTCTGGTAAATTATGCGAAAGCGGTGCAGGATAGTCAGTATTTGGAAGAAGCGGCAAAACAAATTTTGCTTTATAAAAAGTATTTATTTATGCCGGAGGAAGAAATCTTTTCGCATGTATATATATTTAACATGAACAGCGACTCAAAACTTGCATGGGGCAGAGGAAACGGCTGGACTATATATTCACTTGCAATACTTTTGCAAAATATACCAAAGGATTTTGAAAAAAGAGATGATCTTGTTTCGCTCTTTAATACTCTTGCCGATGGTTATATCAAAAATCAGGCAGAAGACGGAATGTTCCGCCAGCTTATTAACTGCAAGGATTCTTATGAGGAAACATCGGTTACGGCAATGATACTGTACGCATTTTCTTCGGCAATACAAAATGAGTTCGGGCAGGATAATAATGCTTTATATGAATCTGCTAAAAAAAGTGCAGATGCATTAATTAAAAAATGTATTGATAAAAACGGGAATATATATGGTGTTTGCCGAGGTTCGTACTGCTCGTTTGATGAGGAGTATTATAAGGAACTTCTATGGAATACCAATGATACACATGGTATAGGTATAGTAATGCTTGCATTATCCGAATTTAATAAAATTAAAAAGGAGGGTGCAAAACAATAATAAAATATAGAGAGGCTAAAAGTTTAAAGTATTTAAAAGCCGTTTTATAAAGGTAAGATACGGCAGAAATGGAGGAGAAGATGAAAATAAAAAGGAGTTTGTGTTTTTTAGCGTGTTTGGCAATTGCAATGACAGCTGCGGGCTGTGCGCAAGACGGTCAGAGCACTGACGGGGAAGTTACAACACTGCGCGTGTTTAACCGTGTTAATGCTGAGGTTTCCTATGATGGTGATAATGCTTGGCTTAAAGCAGTAGAGGAAGCGGCAGGAGTGAAGTTGGAGATTGAAGCGCCTGCTCCGAGCAGTTATACCGATAAGCTTCAAATTGTTATGGCATCCGGGAATTTGCCGGATATCATTTATATCTTTTCAAATGACAGTAATTATGACACTTGGTCAAAGAACGGTTTGTTAATGGAAATTGATGACGAGATTGAGAAATATCCGAACATAAAAGAAAATATATCAGAAGATAAATTTAATATGTTCCGTGCAGCAAGTACAGGGAAAATACATGCGATACCAAAGTCCAACACCAATTCATATTGGGGATATGTTGCAAATAAAGCGTGGCTTGATAAACTTGGTATGAACCCGCCCGAAACTGTTGATGAATTTTATGAGTATGCAAAAGCTGTATCAACTATGGATCCGGACGGAAATGGAAATAACGATACATTTGCAATTTCGCCAAGCGGTCAGACAAATGCCGGGGCAAGTATTTGGGATGAGTTCTATTTGTTAAATGCGTACGATTTATTTATGATTGAGGAAAGACTTGGCGATGACGGTTCATACAAACGCCGTCAGGAGGCTGAAGGATATTATCCATATCTCGAGTTTATGCACAAATTATATGCAGAAAAGCTTATTGACCCCGAGTTCTTTATCAATAAATCAGGAGAATGTGTTGATAAGTTTTTGCAGAACAGAATAGGCGCTTTTTCAGGTCATGACGGTAATATAAAAGGCTTATTCGGAAAAGAAAGTACGGAAAAGATTCTGAGCGATTATGAGTATTACCCAATGCTAAAAAATGAAAACGGTGAACGGATACTCTATCAGACGCCGGCAGTTTGGGGCGCGTGGGCGGTTGCTGAAAGTTCTGAAAATAAAGAAGCAGCACTTAAATTTATTGATTTCGGCAATTCTGAGGAAGGCTGGAAGATAATGAATATAGGCAAGGAAGGTGTTCATTATACTACATATAATCCTGATACTAAAGAAATAACCAGAACCGATGAACAGTCAGAGCTTTGCCGCTCTGAGTTTAGCTCATATACATCCTTATCTGTGACGCATTTGGGTCAGCCGGCATATATCTCGCTTTGTGATACCCCGGAAAAACTTGAAAAGTATAATAACGGACTTTCAAATTATTTATCACAGACAACTGTAAAGGAAATCCCGTCAGTGGTTGCACCGAAGCTTATCCAGCTTAAGGCTGATAATCCGGATTTGTTTACTAAAATGGATCAGATGGAAATACAGTATGTAACAGGTGAGATTACACTTGATGAATTAAAAGAATATATTAATAATGAGTATCTGCCCAAAACAGAAGAAGCATATGCGGAAAAAGCAGAATTGTTAAAGGCTGAATAATTATTGGATTTTGGGGAGTATACCACTTAGTATAATAATGACAAAAAGCCCTCGGTATCAGCGCTTATTTACTGATACCAAAGGCTTTTTTTACTATGTAAAAAATTTAGTTTTTAGTATAGTATTCATATATAATCCATTTGGGCAGCAGCTCTTTTGCAAAAAGTATTTTAAGGTGCGTAAAATCTGAGAACGGAGCAAGCCATGGAATATATTTAAGTGAGTCGGGAACAGACAAAGAAGCGTTTGTCTTGGCAGTTGATTCTGATACCGCGTTATCCTTTTTTGCAAATTGTGTAACTGAATTTTGGTCGGTACCGGTCATAACAAGTGCCGGCTCCTGTTTATCCTTATCATATCCTGCAAGAACATAAAGCGTCATTGTATCTCTGTTTTGAAAATACTCATTTTCGCTATTGTCACCGTCTTTGGTAAAGTTCAGAGTTACAATATTATAGCCGTTAAATGTCCAGTATCCCAAACCGTTTGCGATTGTGCCGTTGGGAGAAAGGATTATTTTTGACGAATGGACCGGCATATCGCATCCTCTATAAGCATCCCGCGCGCTTACATCGGAAACACCGTCGGCAAAAACGGATTGTCCGACACTTGATAAATCCCAAGTCCCGTAAAGCATATCCTCGGGCATTTGCTGTTCGGTTTCGCCGGAATATACCATTGGCGATATAACAGGCCAGCCGTCTTCGGTCCAAAGTATCTTTTTTACCTGAAGATATGCGATACCATCGGCAACTTTCCTGCAATGCTGAACAAGATACCAGCTGCCGTCATCGTCTTGGAAAACGCTGTTATGCCCGCTGCCTAAATATTCAATTCCGTCGCCAAGCTGGAAAGCGCCTGACATTTTATATCCCCATAATTCGCTTGTATCATCTTGTTCGGCATAACTGGTTCCTACACGCCTGCCCTGATGGTCAAGAAGGAAAGTATGCGTGTTGCCTTTGGATAGAATATCGGTAAAGGAAACATCCGTTCTTG
>CALXUL010000285.1 GCA_944391635.1 uncultured Clostridia bacterium
GCCGCCTCTTGAAGGGCTTTGGTGGCAGGAAAATACACAGGGACTTGATTACGCCAGAAAAGAAGATATGCACTTTATCTCTATGATACGGCTGCCGGACTTTGTAACGAAGGAAGATTTTGAGTGGGCAGTTCAGGAAGCAACGAAAAAGAAAAAACAGGATTTTTCCAAAGTGGAGTTCTTCCCCTATGATGAGGGCGTCTGCGTTCAGTGTATGCATATCGGCTCTTATGACGATGAACCTGCTACCGTTGCTTTAATGCACGATTATATGAAAGAAAACGGGTACGAGCTGGATATTACTGACAAAAGATACCATCACGAAATCTATTTAAGCGACCCGAGAAAATGCGATATAAGCAGGTTAAAGACCGTCATAAGGCATCCGATAAAGAAGATAGATTAAGAGGGGAATCTGACGTGGGAATAATAAAATTACAAAAAATATAAAGATTTGCATAAGCACATGATACTTGTTACTATGACACAGATGGAAATGTCTTTGAAGTAGGCTTGTATGATGAGTTTTTTTGCTGTTGTGATAGTCATAAACACTTTGGATGCCAATATAAGGATTATACAAGTGTCAGCATAAGGATAATGAGCGCAGATGATACTATTCTTAATCTTGGGAGTTCGTATATGCAAGTCATTTTATGCTTTGCTCCACTTTTTATGCTAAACTATACCTTTACCGCTTTTGTCAGAAATGATGGTTCTCCCAAAATCGCAATGACAGCTACATTGGTTAGTGGTGTCTTTAATATTGTGTTTGATTACATTTTTGTGTTTCCTATGAATATGGGAATGTTTGGTGTAGCACTTGCGACTGGCTTCTCACCGATTGTAAGTATGACAATTTGCATGACACATTATTTGTCTAAAAGAAACACCATACGGTTCACAAAAACATTACCCTCTGTCACACGATTGCGAAACTCTTGTAATTTGGGTATAGTTGCTTTTGTTGGATAAATTTCAAGTGGTATTACTACTATGGTGTTTAACTTTATACTGCTTGATTTAGTTGGGAACATTGCCGTTGCAGCTTATGGTGTTGTAGCTAATACCGCGCTTGTTGGAACCTCCCTTTTTATTTACGCTTTCTATCTCCTGCAGTTCAAACCTGTATTTTTGCTTTACATTCGGATATTTTTTATGATCAACCTCCTCCAAAAACATAGACTTTGGTCTAATCCACAATCCTCCGTCACCGTAGAGCTTTCTGTAAACAACATAATCCTCTCCTGTTTCGGAATGTTTAGCTATATCTCCCACTAAATAATAATCACCTTTAAAATGTTTATATATTCTCTTAAGTTTAATATCCCGCATTTTAACTCCCCTCTAAATAACCGCATGCTTTCATGCACTCTATTACGTGCTTTTGTCTTTGTCTTGCCAAATCAGGATTTACATCTAAAGAGTATACAGACGGCGCGTTTGGTATTCCGGCAAGAAGCGTACATTCATCATCAGTCATATCAGCCGGCTTTTTACCAAAATAGCCGACAGAAGCGTCATATATGCAATAATACCCGCTTCCATAATAAATACCGTTTACATAAAGTTCTAATATATCTTTCTTTTCATACTCACGCTCTATTTTTAAAGCCATAAAAATTTCGGCAATTTTTCTCTCCGGGGTGTTATCCTGCGGAAAATATAAATTTTTCGCCAGCTGCTGGGATATGGTACTGCCGCCCTCTAAAAGCTCCCACGCTCTTATGTCGTTATAAACCGCTCTCGCCGTTCCGATTATATCAAAGCCGTTATGCTTATAAAAACGCCTGTCCTCAACTGCAACAACAGCGTCAAAATATATTTTGGGTATATCATCATATACTGTATATTTCTTTTTTTCTCGCAGTTCATTTACCGCTCTCTCAAGAGGAAATTCTCTAAGCGCTGTTTGGTATTTATCATAGCCTTGTTTAATCAAAATACCGCCGGCAATCACAATCACCAAAAATAAAAGAAACAGCATCCGTTTTATAAACTTCATTATAAATCCTCCGTTAATGCTTTACTTCCTTTCCCCGAGGTTTTTTTAATATTTATAATACTATTATAACTAATTTTCTTGCTATTTTCAATATATCTTGGATTTTATATTTTAAAAAAAAATAAGCGGCAAACGCCGTTATATATTTAGCTCCATAAAGCATATCTAAAATGGTGCTTTAAAAAAAATTTTAACCTGAGAAATAAGCGTTATATCATTATTTTAGTGGGAGATTATAATTTTCCACAAGGTTATAAATATGAACTTCCTATAGAAACATGGAATATCCCTTAAATAGTGATAATGCTTATAAAACAAATCTAAGAATTTTGTAAATCTTTATATACTAATTAAGGCAGGAAAGCCAAAATACGGCTATTCCTGCCCATGAGTCAAAATTTGCTATAGAAATTTTAAAATTTTATATATTGGTATACGTGAACGAATTGTTCTTACACTTCTATTTTTATATTGATGCCATTTGAATAAACTGCTTTTTACATATTAAATCTAAAAGTATTTGAGGCTGAAAATTTCCGGAAATAAACACACACATCTCCAATTCCAACATATCATCACTTATCTTTTTACATTTTGTTTTTTCTATTTTGACATCATATTCTGAAAGAATCTCTTTAATTTCCTCAACTGTTTCCAATCTATTTTCGATAATAAATTTCAAATTCTCTTCTGACGGCACATGCATTATTGGTAAGTTTTTATGCAGTACAATCTACGCCAATACAATAATCACTGAAGATAGAATTCCAATTACATACATT
>CALXUL010000286.1 GCA_944391635.1 uncultured Clostridia bacterium
AGATGCCGGAGGAGGCTCGTGTGAGGCGAATGCGTTATTTTCGAGATTTGACACGGATATTTCAGGCAAAATAAGAACGCTTTGCAAAAACGGAATATTAAAGCGTGTATACCATGATAAGCGAAACATAACCGAACGGAGTATCCGTATGGCTGAAAAAGCGGCAAGTCAGGAAGAGTTGACACAGGCAATATATGAGCTTAAAAAGAAGCATGCCGATGTTCAGGCAAGGATGCTTGAGATTCTGTTAGACTCGGAAGGCGTTTCGGTAGCGGATCTTGTGAGATTTTCCGAAGGTTCGTACGGTGCGGTGCGCGCATTGATAAAAAAAGGATTAGTTAGAATTTGCGACAGACAGGTATTTAGGACACCTATTAAAAGATATATACAAAAAGACGAAAAAAAGCGTCTGAATGCGGAGCAGAAAGATGCATACGATAAAATAACTATTGCTTTGGAACAAGAAGAGTATTCTGAATTTTTGTTGTACGGAGTAACAGGCTCAGGCAAGACAGAAGTGTTTTTGCAGGCGATTGCAAAGTGTATTGAAAACGGAAAAAAAGCAATAATGCTTGTTCCTGAAATTTCACTCACACCGCAGATGGTAACAAGGTTTTGTGCTAGATTCCAAAACAGGATTGCAATTTTTCATAGCAGGCTGTCGCTTGGCGAAAGATATGACGAATGGCGAAGAATACGCAATGGTGAAGCTGATATAGTTATCGGCGCACGTTCTGCTGTTTTTGCGCCTATAGATGATTTGGGTATTATAATTATTGATGAGGAACACGAACAAAGTTATAAATCCGAGATGCAACCACGTTATAATACGTATGATGTTGCAAAGTACAGAGCAAAACAGTATGGGGCGGTTTTGCTGTCAGCATCGGCAACTCCTAAAATAGAAAGCTACTATAATGCTAAAAAAGGAAAGGCAATGCTTCTCACAATAAATAAGCGCATAAATAAAAGTTCTATGCCTGAAGTATCGATAGTAGACATGCGGGATGAGCTTGCCAATGCAAACAGAACAGTTCTTTCGGCAAAGCTAAGAAGTGAAATAGAGAAGAATTTAATAAATAAAGAACAAACAATACTGTTTTTAAACAGACGCGGATTTTCAACATTTGTATCCTGCCGAAACTGCGGTTTTGTAGCCCAGTGTCCCAATTGCAGTATTTCTCTTACATACCATAAGTTTAGTGATACTTTGAGATGTCATTACTGTGGTTATACAATAAAAAATTACACTAACTGCCCTTCATGCGGCAGCAGATATATAAGGTACTTTGGCGGAGGCACGCAGAAAGTGGAAGAAGAAATACGCCTAAGCTTTCCCGAGGCTAGTGTTATGAGGATGGATGTTGACACTACATCAGGCAAAGATTCCCATGAAAGGATGCTATCTGAGTTTGAAAAAAAGAAAATTGATATTTTAATTGGTACTCAGATGGTAGCAAAGGGTTTGGATTTTCCGAACGTGACCTTGGTTGGAGTAATTTCAGCTGACACATCGCTTTATATAGATGATTTCAGGTCTGCTGAACGGACATTTTCATTGCTTGAACAGGTGGTGGGAAGGGCAGGCAGGGCTGAGCGTAAAGGCAGGGCTGTTATACAGACATATTCCCCTGAACATCCGGCTATAACTCTTGCGGCGGCGCATAACTATCTAGGGTTTTATTCAGGTGAGATAACCGCAAGACGTGCTCTTTGGTATCCGCCGTTTTGTGATATGATAAGCGTTGGGTTTTCGGGCGCGCAGGAAGCAAGTGTTGCGGCATGCGCAAAAAGATTTGCAGCATGGGTTTCCGAGTCAGTGGATATAGATGAGAATATGAGGCTTATCGGACCTATTCGTGCAGCGCTTTCTAAGATAAAGAATAAATATAGGTGGCAGCTTATAATTAAAGTCCCAAATGGCAAAAATATTACACCTATTTTAGCAGATGCACTTAGGGATTGCAGGAAAAATAAAAGTTTTGATATTGTATCAATAGTTGTTGATAAAAATCCTAATATGATATATTAAAAAAGGAGGGCGGCAGTATTGGCGCTAAGGCAAATCAGGACAAAAGATGATGAAATTCTCAGAAAGGTATGTAAAGAGGTAACAAACTTTGACAATAAGCTTGCAATTTTGCTTGATGACATGTATGAAACAATGACAAGCCATGACGGTGTCGGGCTTGCTGCACCGCAGGTAGGAATATTGAAACGTGCGGTAGTAATTGATATTGGAGAAGGTAAACTGGAGCTGATAAACCCGAAAATTATATCGGAGGAAGGCACACAGACAGGTACGGAAGGTTGTCTTAGTGTTCCAGGTGTGTGGGGAGAAGTTGAGCGTCCGAATAAGGTTGTGGCACAGGCATATGACCGCGACGGTAAAAAATTCACCGTAACCGGTGAGGGGCTTATGGCTCGTGCTATATGTCATGAAGTTGAGCATTTGGATGGAAAGCTTTTCCTGGATAGGGTTATAAAATTTGTTGAATAGGAGAATTCCGTCAATGAGAATACTTTTTATGGGTACTCCGGATATTGCGTCAGGCTGCCTGGAACGTCTTTACAATGAGGGGTTTGAAATAGCCGGTGCGGTATGCCGTGAGGATAAACCTAAAGGCAGAGGTCATAAAATGATGGCACCGCCTGTAAAAATGTTTGCGCAAGGGAAAAATATTCCGGTATATCAGCCTAATACTTTTAAGGATAATGCATTTTTGCCGGTACTCGAAGAAACCAAGCCTGATATAATAGTTGTAGTAGCATATGGGAAGATATTGCCCAAATATGTCCTTGACTATCCAAAATACGGATGTATAAATATGCATGCTTCAAAGCTGCCGAAATACAGAGGCGCAGCGCCGATTCAGTGGGCGATAATTAACGGCGAGACGGAAACGGCAGCGACGGTTATGAAAATGGATGAAGGGCTTGATACCGGGGATATACTGGTGGAAAGAATAATAAAGATAGGCGAATATGAGACTGCTGGTGAATTGTTTGACCGTATGATGTGCGAAGGCGCACAGGCGCTTTGCGAGACAATTAAAAATATAGATAAAATTAAAGCAAAAAAACAGGAGGGCAATCCGGTTTATGCGCCGATGATAACACGTGAGACGGCACATATTGACTGGAAAGATGACTGTGGTAAAATATGCCGGCTAATATGCGGAATGAACCCGGCGCCGATTGCTTATACTTATTATAAAGGTGAAGCTGTAAAAATTTTATCGGCGAAAAAATCCGAAGAACAAGGCGGTGTTCCCGGTGAAATAATCCGTGTCGGAAAAGACGGGATGCTTGTTTCGGCAGGGAGCGGAGCGGTACTAATAAAGACAGTACGCTTTCCGGGTAAAAAAACTATGGAAATAGGCGAATATATCCGCGGTAACAGCATAGAAACAGGCGAGGTTCTTTCATAAAAGGGGGATTAATTTGTTTTATTTTGATTCAACATATATTCTTATAATTATTGCGTTTGCGCTTTCTATGTTTGCGTCTTTTGGGGTGCAGGCAACATTTTCAAGATATAAAAGCGTAAAAAGTAGCCGCGGTATGACCGGCGCTGACGCCGCAAGGAAAATATTAGATGATAATGGACTTTCAAATGTCAGGGTTGAGCATATAAGCGGGAACTTAAATGACCACTATGACCCACGCGACAATGTTATTAGATTATCGGACGCAACGTATTCAGACAGTTCGGTTGCAGCAATAGGTGTTGCGGCGCATGAGGCAGGTCATGCCGTGCAGCATGCTACCGGATATGCACCGATTAAAATACGTAATGCAATTGTGCCGGTGGTGAATATAAGTACAACAATTTCTATGCCGCTTTTTATAATAGGACTGATATTTAATATGTTCGGATTGGCATTTTTGGGAGTTATTTTGTTTTCGGCTGCATTATTGTTCCAACTGGTAACATTGCCGGTTGAGTTTAATGCGTCAAACCGTGCGCTTGCCATTTTAAATACAAGCGGAATGCTTGATGAAGCGGAACTTACAGGTGCAAGGAAAGTGTTAAGGGCAGCAGGAATGACATATGTTGCAGCAGCTGCCGCATCGGCATTGCAGCTTTTAAGACTTCTGCTGATTCTTAACAGGCGAAGAGATTAAATGAGAACGGCACGTGAAACAGCGCTCCTGACGCTGTATGAGATAGAATATAACGGTGTGTTTTCAAATATTGGGCTAAAAAACAGCCTTGCAAAGGCAGATTTGGACAGCAGGGATAAAGCACTTTGCTCGGCAATTGTTTACGGCGTGATATCAAATAAACGCATGCTTGACTATATAATTGAACAATTTTCTAAACTGAAGCTCAAAAAGATTTCTAAATATATACTCCTGATTCTCAGAATGGGAGTGTACCAAATA
The DNA here is from genome assembly GCA_944391635.1 of uncultured Clostridia bacterium. GTDB lineage: Bacteria > Bacillota > Clostridia > UBA1381 > UBA1381 > HGM11525. The sequence continues at coordinate 4,390 of CALXUL010000286.1, forward strand.
AAGTTTATGGAAAAGATACCAGCAAGCGCTGCGGTTGATGAATGTGTAAAGCTTGCAAGAAGATATGGGCATAATGCATCGGCAGGGTACGTAAACGGTGTTCTGCGCACAGTGTCAAAAACACAGATAAAACTGCCAGATGATTTGTCGGTGCTGTATTCGATTGCACAAGAAAATGCTTTAAGACTCAAAAATGATTACGGCGAAAAAGCGTGGGAAATAATATCGGCGCTAAATGAGCCTGCAAAGCTTACTGTTCGTGCAAATCGGATGAAATGCAGTCCACTGGATTTGGCAGAAAAACTCGGCGGTGAAGTTTGTCCAATAGTACCTGACGCAGTTTACGTAAAGGGGCTTGACGTAACTTCATCAAAGGAATATAAAGCAGGGCTGTTTACAGTACAGGATGCGGCGCCGCAGGCTGCATGTCTTGCGCTTGGTGTAATGCCGGGGGATTTTGTGATGGATTTATGTGCGGCGCCGGGCGGAAAAACAACGTATCTTGCTGAACTTATGCAAAATAAAGGAAAGATTTTTGCATTTGATTTATATGAACATCGTGCGGAACTTATAAAAAAGAACGCAGAACGTCTGGGGATTAATATTATAGATGTTTTTGCAAAAGACACGTCTGTGCTGATGCCGGAATATATAGGAAAGCCAGATAAAGTCCTTGCAGATGTACCATGCTCTGGTATTGGTATTGCAAAACGCAAGCCTGAACTTAAATATAAAACAGATTTTGACGGACTTAGTAAAATTCAGATGTCTATTCTTTCCTGTGGTGCAAGGTACTTAAAACCCGGTGGTGTGCTGGTATATTCGACTTGCACATTATATAGGGATGAGAATGAGAATATAGTAAATAAATTTATTGAAGAAAATGAGGAGTATGAACTTTTAGGGCTTGAAGAATCTGTGCCCGAAAGTTTTGCCGCAAGCGGGGGAATGCTTACGGTTTTACCTAATGAAATTGATTGTGACGGATTTTTTATTGCAAAGCTCAGAAGGAAAAAGTGATGATTGATTTACGTGATTTAACATATGAGGAATTAGAGGAATTGTTAAAAAATGCAGGCGAGCCGAAGTTCAGGTGTGCTCAGATTTTTTCCTGGCTTGCAAAAGGCGCTGAATCATTTGATGATATGACCGATGTACCCAAAAGCACAAGGGAAAAGCTGTCGGCGTTTTGCAGGATTTATCCTCTTAAAATATGTGAAAAATACATATCAAAAATAGATAAAACAACAAAATATTTATTTGAACTTTCGGATGGGAATTGTATCGAGAGTGTTGTAATGTATTATAAGCATGGAATAAGTATATGTATTTCATCCGAGGTTGGCTGCAAAATGGGCTGCCGTTTTTGTGCTTCGACAATCGGCGGCTTGACAAGACCGCTTACAAGCGGAGAAATATTGTCACAGGTGGTTTTTGCTCAAAAGGATATTGGGGAGAGAATCAGTAATATAGTTATGATGGGTATTGGAGAGCCGCTTGATAATTATGATAATGTAATAAAGTTTTTGCATTGTGTGAATCATCCGGCAGGACTTAATATCGGTTATCGGCATATATCGCTTTCAACTTGTGGTTTGGTGGATGGAATATATAAGCTTGCAGAAGAAAAATTGCCGATAACGCTTTCGGTGTCCCTACATGCGCCGAATGATGAAATCAGAAATCAGCTAATGCCAGTAAATAAAAAATATCCTATAAAAGAGCTTATGAGGGCTTGCAGAGCATATATAAAAGCAACAACCAGACGTATAAGCTTTGAGTATTCGCTTATATCCGGAGTAAATGATTCTCCTGAGCAGGCAAGGGAGCTTGCAGGACTTTTAAAAGGAATGCTTTGCCATGTTAATCTGATACCGGTAAATAAGGTTAAAGAACGAGGATATAAAAAAGGCAGTAAAGAAGAAATTGACCGATTTTTAAAAACATTGCAGGCATTGGGTATAAACGCGACGGTTCGAAGGGAATTGGGAAGCGATATTAGCGCATCCTGCGGTCAGCTCAGGAAGAAGCATATGGAAGAAAGTATATAAATAAAATATTGGACATATATATAAAAATAACCTGCTTTTAAGGTAAATGGAGGTGGTGGCGATGAGAATAGGGGCAAAAACGGATATTGGCCGTTATAGAAAGCTTAATGAGGATAATTATTTTATATATCGCAATGAACGGCTTGTTGGCGGGCTGGTTGCTGACGGTATGGGCGGACATAATGCAGGTGAAGTTGCATCAAAAATGGCTGTGGAATTGATTAAATCAGAGATAATGGATGGATTTTCGCCGGAACTTGATTATGTTGAATTTTCTGAAGTTTTGCGCCGGTCAATGGTGTTTGCAAATGAAGAAATTTATCGAAAAAGCAAAAGTGAAGAATGTGAGAATGGTATGGGAACAACTGCTGCGGCAGCATTCGTGTACCGAGAAAAATTGATTACGGCAAATATAGGCGACAGCAGGGTGTATACTGTTACAAAAGACAGTATTGAGCAAATAACTCGCGACCATTCTTTTGTTGAGGAATTGGTTGAAAGAGGACAAATATCACCTGAAACGGCAAAAACACATCCGCAAAAACACTATATCACAAGAGCTATCGGCACAGACGCTTTTGTTAAAGCAGATATATTGATACAAGCATATAAGGGTGAGACGGTTGTTATATGCAGTGACGGATTGACAAACCTGGTTTCTGATGAGCAGATTAAGGATATAATAAACGAGAATGAAGATTACGAACAGGCAGCATCTCTTCTTGTGGAACTTGCCAATAAAAAAGGCGGAACCGATAATATAACCTGTATCGTATTTGACGTATGAAAGGATGGGGTTTTAGATGAGCGGAGAACATTTGGTGGGGAAGGTTCTTCAAGGACGCTATGAGATACTTGAAGTGATAGGAATTGGCGGAATGGCAACGGTATATAAAGCGCATTGCCGTCTGCTTAACCGCTATGTTGCAGTAAAAGTACTTAAAGAATCACTTAATAATGATTATGAAATTCTCCAGCGTTTTAAAACAGAATCGCGCGCGGCTGCAAGTCTGACACATCATAATATTGTAGCAATTTATGATGTCGGCGAAGAGGACGGGCTTAATTATATTGTAATGGAATTGGTTGATGGCATTACGCTAAAGGAGTATATAAGCCGTGTTCGGTATCTGCCTTGGAAAACAGCCTGCGATTTTGCTATGCAGATAGGTCTTGCCTTACAGTGCGCGCACGAGAATAATATAGTACATCGTGATATTAAGCCGCACAATATACTTATAACCAAAGATTTTATTGTAAAGGTAGCGGATTTTGGAATAGCCCGTGCTGTAACCAGTGACACACTTGTTACAGGACATGAAACTATGGGCTCGGTAAGATATATTTCACCGGAGCAAGCGCGCGGCGGATATGTTGATGCAAGAAGCGATGTATATTCGCTTGGCGTTGTGCTATATGAAATGCTGACAGGACGAGTGCCGTTTGACGGCGATAATCCAGTGTCGATTGCTATGATGAAGCTTAATGATAATCCTATAAGCTGCCGTATTATTAATCCTGATATTCCTCTAGATGTTGAGGCTATAACAATGAAAGCTATTGCAAGAGAGCAGCATGCAAGGTATCAGTCAGCGATGGATATGGTTACCGATTTAAGGACATTGCTTGATGGTGGGACAATTAATAATGAAGCATATGATGAAGAAAGAAACCAAGAGGAAGACAATATGAGCTATCAGAGAAGGCGCACCCATACAGCGCAGAGAAAAACTAAAAAGAAAAATAAACCCAGTTTAAAAGTAATAATTGCAACAGCAGTTGGTGCAGCAGTGGTTTTGGGACTTTTGGTGTATGCGCTAATGAGCGGTGGCGCAAAGGAAGTTGAAGTGCCTGAAATACTTGGCATGACACTTGATGAGGCGGTTTCATACGTTGAGGAGTTTGGGCTTGAGATTGATGAAAAGAATATAGAATATGAACCGTCTGACGAGTATGAGATTGACCAGATTATGCTCCAGGATCCTGGTGCGCATCAGTATATGAAACAGAATAAAAAGATAAAAATAACAATCAGTACTGGAGATTCAGAAGCAGATATTCCGATGCCGGACGTTACAGGAAAGTCTTTTGAAGATGCAAGCGAGATACTCGAAGCTAAGAACCTTTCAGTATCAAGAATAGATGAGGTGAGTGAAAGCGTAAAAGAAGGATATGTTATACGTCAGTCGCCGTCTGAAGGCGTAATGGTTTCGGAAAATACAAGCGTGCTGCTGCATGTATCAAGCGGTTCGGGGGAATCTAAAGAAGTTCCGAGCGTTGTCGGAAAAACTCTGCAAGCTGCACGGGAGGCAATTACTTCTGCTGGATTTAAGGTAAGCATTTCAGAAAAAGAAAGTGAAAACGATATAGGAAAGGTAATATCACAGAAACCGTCGAAAGGCTCTACAGCTAAAGAGGGCGATTATATTACTATCGTGGTGGGCGTAGAGCCTGAAGAAGAGGAACCTACCGCAACACCTACTCCCAAACCGGTAGTAACTGAGGCACCGACTACTCCTGCACCTGTAACGCCAACACCTGAGCCTGTGACAAGGAAAACTATATCTATTCAAATACCCGAAACGGCAGGCGATGTTGTGCAGGTTAAAGTAGTGGCAAACGGTAAAGTTATTCATGATGCACAGCACAAAAAGTCTGAGGGGACGGTAGATATTCCGGTTGAAGCAAGGAATGACGCTACGGTTGAAGCATATATAGACGGGCAGCTTGTGATGAGCCGGGTTATAGAGTTTTAATATGTTA
>CALXUL010000287.1 GCA_944391635.1 uncultured Clostridia bacterium
CTTGATATAGAAGTTTTCAGTTTTGCTCGTTCTGAAACTTTATTAAATCTGTATCTGGTTAATGACTTTAGCTCTTGATTATGATATAATGTTCTTGTGTAGGGCTTGAGGTCTACGCAAGACATTATGGCGGTAAAAGCAGTGATGGACTGATTGTTTCGGCGGAAACAGTAATTTCAGATGAAAGAATTATAGATGATTTTGATGGGAAATCAAAATTTAATTCAATGACTTTTGTGGATGGAGATACCCCTGATTCTTCAGGTTACTATGGTTCATTTTTATCAAACCGATCAAATACATATAGGCAAGCGGATATTCAAATAGATGAATGTAGGAATTTTGCGGCAACAGGCTTTAAAGTTTGGGTAAAAGCTGACAGGGCTGCTGCGGCAAATGAAAATATTTATTTTGCGCTGCTTCAAAACGGCGGCGACGATGAAAATGACGCTGATAATCCGAATAAAGTAACATTTATATATAATATCGGGAATTTGGTTCATACAAATGAGTGGTCTGAACTTTATATTCCTTTTGATGAGTTCTTAAGAAATACCACTAAATTTGATCCGTCAAATCCGGAGATATCGTCGCTTTCGCTTCGTATTTATGTTAATGCAACGTCAGATGCCCCCATTAATTTTTCAATGGATTCATTAAGGTATGCGGCAGTTGTGCCTGAAGTTGAAAATTTGGCTTTGACGGGAGCGGACGGGCGTATTATTCTGACATACTCAGAGCCGGATGCTTATGATTTTAGATGTGTTAATGTGTATATAGATGATACTTTTGTAATGGAGATTGAAAAGGGTAAATGCTTTGGTTTGATTGATGGTGTTGAAAACGGTATTAGTGCTGATATAAAAATTACTTTGTGTGATAATCAGGGTAGGGAATCAGCAGGCATTACAGAAGAAGTACCCCCTCAAAATGCAGGTTTTGATGTGGCGAACGTTAGATTTACAGACGAATATGGCAAAAAAATCGAACGGTTTATGCCGCAGCAAACAGTTGAAATGTCGTTATGCATAGTAAATGACAGCGAAAACTCTGCGTCCGTAAATTTATATACTGCGTTTTATGACGGTACTAACCGTTTGGTACAAATTGATTTGGATAACGTAACGTTGGGCGTAAATGGACAGAAAGTAATAAAAAAAGAACTTGTTATTAATAAAAGGGCAGAGTACGCTAAAGTTTTTGCATGGGATGATAATATGAAGGCATATACAAGCGCTGTAACTTATCCTGATATACAGGATGCAGAGTTTAGTGTTTCGTCATACTTTGGAGATTCTATGGTTCTTCAGCGCGATGTATGCAATAGTGTGTGGGGGACGGCAAGAAGCGGTGAAACTGTAACGGCATCTTTTAACGGCGAAACTGTTTCAACAGTTGCGGAAGCCGGACAATGGCAACTGTACCTGCCGGCATTTGAAGCAAGCGCAGAACCTTCAGTTTTAACCGTAACATGCGCTGGTGAAACTAAAACTTTTGAGGATGTGTTAGTCGGTGAAGTCTGGGTTGCCAGCGGTCAGTCAAATATGGCATTCCAGCTTAGTTCCGTATGGGAAGGTCAGGAAACGATTGATAATACAGAAGAAAGTAATGTAAGATTTTTTGGTGAAAATGTGATGGGGGCAACCGAACCGGTTGAAGAACCAAAAAGTGCGATGTGGAATAAATGTGTCAGCAGTGATACACAATTCCAGTCACGTTCATCAGCTGTTGCAACATTCTTTGCATTGAAACTTTATAATGAGCTAAAAGAAAGGGAAGGGAAAACTATCCCGGTAGCATACCTAAATGTACCGCGTCCCGGCTCGATAATGCAGGCGTGGATAAGAAATGATTTGCTTATGAAACTTCCTTGGAGCATTACCGGCACAACAGGTTATACCGATAAGGCGATTTTTTCATCACTATATAATAATTGTATATATCCGATTACCCGTGCGACTGTAAAGGGTGTTATCTGGTTCCAGGGCGAGAGCAATAAGGCAAACGGGTTCTTTGAGTTGTTTGATACGTTAATAACCAACTGGAGAAAAGAATTCAATAATGAAAATATGCCGTTCATATTTATGAATTTGCCGGCATACGGCGGCGGTGTGGGAGATACGGATACTGCACTAAAACGTGAGCAGCAGTATCTCGCATCAATTACTATTCCTAATGTTGCGATGGCGTCACTGCTTGAAACAGGAGATAAATTAGATATACATTCCTGGAATAAAAAGCCTATAGGCGAGAGATTGGCAGCAGTAGCGCTTGAAAAAGTATATGGATATGGTGAAGATTCATCAAGCCCGACATATAACAGTTCGGTAATTGAAGGAAATAAAATTATTTTAAAATTTGATCACGTTGGAGAAGGACTTCAGGCTTTAGGTGATGGAGATCCGCTTTCCGGATTTGAAATTGCGGGAGAAGATAATGTATTTTATCCTGCAACGGCAACAATTGTCGGAAAAGATACTGTTGAAGTATATTCCGAAAATGTACCAAGCCCCCAAAAAGCGCGATATGGCTGGGGAGATTCTCCAACAGTAATTAAACCAATCAGCATAGAACGAAATGTTGATGAAAATTATGTAATACTAACATATGAGTCTATTTCGGACAGATATAGTGTAGGGGATAAGATTGTTGGATTTAAGATTGTAAACAATCCGGAAGACCTTAACAGAACAAGCCTTACGGTTGTTGGCTATGCGGATGCAACAGTGATTTCAACAAGCCCGGCAAAAGTCAAGGTTGTAGGTCCCAATCTTGATATTAACGGTAATCCTGAAACTACCACTCAAACAATTCCGTTTGAATTATCATCGGAAGCTGTGGCTGAATATTGTTTCTCAGATTTCCCGTTTAAGACAGTAAATCTTGCAAACAGCTATGGATATACTGCTGTTCCGTTTAGAACATATAAATAATTTTACAGATAAATTTTAGTTTAATAATACTTAAGTAAAAAACTGGCTTTGCAAAATTAGCAAAGCCAGTTTTTGTAGTTAAATAAATATTTTTTAAAATTTGTTTATGAATTAAACCCATCCGGATGTGTGGACTGCCATCTCCAACTATCCTCGCACATTTCATCTATGCCGCGCTCTGCTTTCCAGCCAAGTTCTTTTTCAGCTTTTTTTGCATTGGCATAGCATTCGGCAATATCTCCCGGGCGGCGTGGGTCAATCTGATACGGCAGTGTTTTTCCGCAGGCTTTTTCAAATGCATGTATGATTTGAAGAACTGAATACCCGTTACCTGTCCCGAGATTATAAATGTGTACTCCGCTTTCTCCAGTTTTTATTTCGATGGATTTTAAGTGCCCTATTGCAAGGTCAACAACATGGATATAATCGCGTACTCCTGTTCCGTCAACGGTGGGATAATCGTTTCCGAATACATGTATTTTTTCAAGCTTTCCAACCGCTACCTGAGCAACATAGGGGAGAAGATTGTTGGGAATGCCTTTGGGATCTTCACCCATTGTTCCGCTTTTATGCGCACCTATTGGGTTAAAGTAACGAAGCAGAGTGATTGACCATTTATTATTTGCTGTATAAACATCCTGCAAAATGTTTTCAATCATAAGCTTAGTTGAACCGTAGGGATTTGTGGTGGAAAGCGGAAAATCTTCGGTAATAGGAACAGTTTTTGGCATGCCGTATACTGTGGCAGAAGATGAGAATACTATATTATATACATTGTGTTTTTCCATTATATCAACAAGGTTAAGTGTGCCGGTTATGTTGTTATGATAGTATCTGAGAGGTATCTTTACCGACTCACCAACGGCTTTTAAGCCGGCAAAGTGTATTACAGAATCAATTTTATTCTCTTCAAATACACGGTTTGTAGCGTCGTAATCTAAAAGGTCTACCTTATAGAAAGGAAAATCCTTTCCGGTAAGGCTTCGTACGGCATCAAGACATTTTTCGCTGGAGTTACATAGATTGTCAAGCACAACAACATTATGTCCGGCATTTAATAATTCAACACAGGTATGACTGCCTATATACCCTGCGCCTCCGGTAACAAGTATATTCATAAATATCTGTCCTTTCTTTTATTTGTATTACAATTATTATATACTAAAGTGGTGTTTTATTCAATAAAAAATAAAAAAAAATAAAATTAATATTCTGTATGGTTGAGATGGCAGAAAAAATATGTTATAATAGATGGGTAGAAAATGGAATCAAGGAGGTGTGAAGAGATGGTTATTGATTTACATAACCACACCTTATTTAGCTATGACGGCAAACATACTGCCTATGAGCTTGCAGATAATGCATGCAGCTGCGGCATAGATGTGCTGGGCATCAGTGACCATCAGTTTACTGACGGCTTCGACTTTGGAGAATATATCAAGCAACTTAGAAAAATAAGGCAGGAATTTTCTAATAGATGTGAGATAAAAATAGGTCTTGAAGTTGGAACCCGTCCCAAACCGGATGATTTTTTGGCAAAGAGTATGTCAAAATCACTTGATTACTGTCTTTTTGAGAGCCTTGACAGCGATAAGGGGATGGATTTTTTTGAATTTGTTGAATGGAGAAGGCTTTTGTCTTGTAAGGTAGGGCTTGCTCATACAGATATTTTTAAACTTGAGGAAAAATACGGCATAGACATTTTAGCGGTGCTGAAAAAAGAAGAAATATTTTGGGAAATTAATACCTCTGGTAATTATACATATTATTATGATTTTATCACCAATTCCCAAAAACGCGAACGGGTATCTAAAAGCGGTATAACTCTGAGCGTAGGCTCGGACACACACAGGCTTTATGAATTAAATTTAAATAAGCTTATTAGCGCAAATGAATTGGTATGCTCTCTTGGTAATCCGGTTTTATTCAGTAGGGGGCGTTAGAAATTTATTATACATATTTAGTATTATGTGCAGATAATACTCTTTACTGCGGATATACAAATGATTTACAGGCTCGTGTTGAGGTACATAACAGCGCACGCGGAGCAAAATATACTAAAACGCGGTTGCCTGTTACGTTGGTGTATGCGGAGGAGTTTTTAACAAAATCAGAGGCAATGAGCAGGGAAGCTAAGATAAAGCGTTTAAAACGCAGTCAAAAGCTTGACCTGCTTTTATCTGAAAAAAATATTATTCCTTACAAGGAGCGAAAACAGCATTGAGGTATATTTTTGAGTTTTGTATTATAGCGGCAATAAGTTTTGTGGCGGAAGTGATTAAATATTTTCTGCCGCTGCCAGTGCCGGCAAGTATTTATGGGTTGATTATTATGTTAATTCTGCTTATTAGCGGAGTTTTGAAAGTAGAAAAGGTATCGGCTGTTGCGGATTTTTTGATTAAGATAATGCCGCTTATGTTTATTCCAGCGGTTGTGGGGTTGGTAGAATCCTATACGGCGATTAAACCCATAGTAATTCGGCTTATAATTTTTGTGCCGGTAAGTACAGTGGTTGTAATGGGTGTATGCGGAAGAGTTGCTCAGGCAATACGCACAAGACAAAAACGTCAAGGAGTGGATATTGATGAATGATTTAGTTCAACATTCCGCATACTTTGGCGTTGTAATCAGCGTTGCGGCGTATGCGCTTGGGATATTAATTAAGAAAAAATTTAAGCTTGCAATTTTTAATCCACTGTTTTTGTCAATAATATTTATAATAGCATTTTTACTTGCTGGGGACATAGAATATGCAAACTATGAAAAAAGCGCCAATCTTTTGTCGTATTTGCTGACGCCTGCAACAGTGTGTCTGGCAGTGCCTCTATATAGGCAGATAGAGGTGTTGAAAAAGAATAAATTGGTAGTGCTTTTAGGGCTTGGTTCGGGTGTTGTTTCAAGTCTGGTAACAGTGTTTATTCTTTCTATACTGCTTGGGTTTTCAAATGAGATGTTTGTAACTTTGCTGCCTAAATCTGTTACAACGGCAATAGGGATGGAGGTTGCATCTGAACTTGGAGGCGATTCAACAATAGCTGCGGCAGTTATTATTGTTACTGGGATAGTGGGAAATATGTCTGCGGATATTATTTGCCGAGTATTTAGGATAAAAGACCCTGTTGCAATAGGGCTTGCGGTAGGCTGCTCATCTCATGCGGTGGGAACGGCTAGAGCTCTGGAAATGGGTGAAGTGCAAGGCGCTATGAGCAGTTTGGCAGTTGCGGTTTCGGGCATAATGACAGTAATTCTAGCACCGTTGTTTTCAATGCTTTCGGTCTAAAAAAAGGTATCTTAAAACCTGAAAAGTTTTAAGGTACCTTTTTGCTTCAAAAGTGAAAATCGACTGTACTTTCCTTTATAGAAAAGAAACAGCCGACATTCTCACCCAATGTTTAAACATTGGTATGTGTATTGTGGGATGTAAAAGATGGATAGCTTTTACAATTAAATTATAATTGAAAGATATATGTTTGTCAAGTATTTTTTTTCAGAAAAATTAACCAAAAAGTAATAATAAATTTATGAATGCTGACTGATTGGCTTTTCGCTAAAAACATAAATACCGCCTGGAGTTAGTGTAAGATGGAGTAAAAAACGCGACTCTCCGCTGGTTACAATAGTGCTGTAACCTTTGTCAGTGTCCTGTATAGATGAGTAGGTCGCGCCTGGATGATGCGTTTCAATATAACGTGAGACAGCGCTGTGTTCTTTAGGAAACCGGAATTTATTGAAAATCCCGTAACCTTTAACAGCACGGTATACTCCTACTGCAGCAAGCCCCGCAGCAGCTGACAGAAACGGTAGCTTTTTCATATCAAAACATCTCCTTATTGTTTATGATAAAGATTATATACATCTCTTTTTTGCATATTTCGGTCGGATGCGCAAAGTTTTATTGCGCTTTTTTTGTCTTCACCGCGGCTGATATATTCATCAACATGTTCTATGACCGACAGCCCATCCCACCAGCACGGTTCTGAATTATCAGGAGAATCCTGTGCGCCTTCGATTATCAGAACATATTCGCCGCGTGGAGTATTTTCAGTGTAAAAAAGGCAAGCTTCTTCTAAAGTAGTACGAAATATTTCCTCGTGAACCTTAGTAAGTTCGCGGACAATAGCAATTTTCCTGCTGCCGCCGAAAGTATTTGCCATATCCTTTAATGTCTGGCGCAGCTTATGCGGTGCCTCATAAAAAATCAAGGTGTGAGAATCATTTTTTATGCTTGAAAGATGTGCGGTGCGATGACGGTTGTTAACCGACAAAAATCCTTCAAAGCAAAATCTTTTTGTAGAAAGCCCGGACAGAATAAGAGCATTTATACCTGCAACCGGTCCCGGAATTGAAGTGACAGGTATATCTTTTTCAATACACAGTTTAACTAAATCCTCACCAGGATCGGAAATTGCGGGAGTTCCTGCATCAGATACAAGAACAATATTTTTCCCGTCCCCAAGAAGCGTACATATATATTCGCCTTTAGATTTTTTGTTATGCTCATGGTAGCTTGTCAGCGGCTTGTGAATGTCAAAGTGGTTTAACAGACCAAGAGTGCGGCGAGTATCTTCGCAAGCAATTAAGTCAGAGGATTTTAGAATTTCTAAAGCCCTAACTGATATATCGCCGAGATTGCCGATAGGCGTTGCAAGAAGATATAGTGTCCCCGGCAATAAAATCACTCCCTCTCATATATTTGCCTGAGTTCATCGGTTTCCGTTCCGTCACTGTTGTAAAGGATAAGCGGCGGAAGAACTTTAAGTTCATTGCCGCCATGCCATAAACCGTCAATGAGAACGAGCGATGCAGGCTGGTCAACTTTAGGATGAACCATACGCAGGCGTTTTGGCTCTATAGAATATTTGCGCATAAGAGTTATTATATCAGACAGCCTTGCAGGTCGGTGGACCATGCATAAATGCCCGTTTTGACGAAGCATTATCTCTGCTGCCCTTATTACATCTTCAAGTGTGCAGGCAATTTCATGCCTTGAAATATTTTTAGAAATATCCTCACCCTGTTTGCCTCGTCCACAGCACATATACGGAGGATTACAGGTAACCAAATCAAAACTGCGTTTATCAAAATAATTGCAGCAATCTTTCAAATCACCGCAAAAAAGCTGAACTTTGTTATTAAGATTATTTGCCTGAATGGAACGTACAGACATTTCATGAATTTCAGGCTGTATTTCAAGCCCATATATTTCTGATACAGGGCTTTTGTATGAAAGCAAAACCGG
>CALXUL010000288.1 GCA_944391635.1 uncultured Clostridia bacterium
CTTCGTGCGGTTGAAACCGATGCTGATATTATTCTTTTAGCTAAAAAGGTTGATGCTGTATATGATTCCGATCCGAAGCTTAACCCTAATGCAAAACGTTATGATTCGCTTTCATTCTCAGACATACTCGGAAATGAGCTTGGTGTAATGGACTCTACGGCAGCGTCAATGTGCAGGGATAATAATATGTCAATCCTTGTATTTGGTTTGGATGATCCTGAAAATATTGTTCGTGCAGTAAGCGGTGAGCGTATAGGCACACTGGTAACCAGGGACGGAATAAGAAAATAATAAAATAATGGTACTTTGCTTGCCCGTGGCAAAGGCTTTTTAAATGAAAATACGACGGGCAGAAAGGCAATGATCAAATATGTCAAAGTATCCTGAGGTAGAAGAAAGAATGAATAAGAGAGTGGAAAGTTTCCACAGTGAACTTAAAACTATACGTGCAGGGCGCGCAAATGCATCTGTGCTTGATAAAGTATCGATAGATTATTACGGTGTTCCTACACCGGTTGCCCAGGTGGGTTCAGTGTCATCGCCTGAACCGAGAATGTTGGTTATTCAGCCCTGGGATGTTAGTGTTTTAAAGGATATTGAAAAGGCAATTTTAAAATCGGATATAGGCATTGCTCCTCAAAACGATGGAAAGGTTATTCGTCTTAATTTCCCGCCTCTTACTGAAGAGAGAAGAAAAGAACTGGTAAAACAGGTAAAAAAATATGCTGAGGAAGCAAAAATACAGGTTAGAAATGTGCGCAGGGATGCTATGGAAGACTTCAAGGCACAAAAGAAAAACTCTGAGATAACGGAAGATGATTTTAAAGGTATAGAAAAGGATATTCAAGTTCTTACTGACAAGTATGTCAAGGAGATTGAAGATATAACAGCAGCAAAAGAAAAAGAAATTCTTGAAGTGTGAGTTATAATATAAAAAGGGGCTGTATTCCTGAATGTAGCGTATATATGTTATGTGTCGGGATACAGTCCTTTGTATGGTTTTAGGGAAAGGGACGGTTATGTTTTTTAACAGGAAAAAGGAAAAGGCACAAATAGATATGTCGCGTTTGCCCGAACATATCGGCGTCATAATGGATGGAAACGGCAGATGGGCAAAAAAACGCGGCTTGCCGAGAAGTGCGGGACATAAAGCCGGCGCTGATTCTCTTAAGAAGATAGTTACAGCCTGCAATAAGCTTGGAATAAAGTATATTACAGTATATGCATTTTCTACCGAAAATTGGTCAAGACCAAAAGATGAGGTGGATTATCTTATGGGTCTGCTTTTGGGATACTTAAAAGATGCAGAAAATACTCTTGCAGGTGAGAATGTAGTAATACGTGCAATAGGTTCAAGAGCCGAATTATCAGAGGAAATACAAGAGCAGATAATTAAAACAGAAAACTTTACCTCAAAAAATACCGGGATTGTGATGAATATTGCATTAAACTACGGCTCAAGAGAAGAGATTACACATGCGGTTAGAAATATCTGCCGTGATGTGGAGTCGGGTTCGCTAAAAGCAGAAGACATTTCTCAGGAAATGATTTCATCAGAGCTGTATACCGGGGGTCAGCCGGACCCAGATCTTCTTATCAGAACAAGCGGAGAGATTCGCCTTAGTAATTTTATGCTGTGGCAGCTTGCCTATTCGGAGATGTATTTTACAAATAAACTGTGGCCGGACTTTACTGTAAAGGATCTGGAAGATGCAATAATTGAATTTCAAAAGAGAAATCGCCGTTTTGGCGGTGTATAAGCTTGGGCAGGAATATTTTTGCTGACGGAGGGAATTATATGCTGACACGGATTTTGACATCGTTGGCGGGTGTTATTGTTTTTTTTGCAGCGTTGTATGCGCCTGAGGGCATTTTTGCAGCAGCAATTTTTGCTGTGACTGCAATTATGCTTGGTGAAATGTATAAGGTATTAAAATGTTCAATGGCAGTAAATATTGCAGGCGCTGTTGCGGCGGCTTTAATAGCCGGAGGTACGCTTACGGTAATGCTTATGCCGGCAGTGATTGGTGTGGTCATGCTGTATTTGATTGTTACTGTAGTTTTGCATGGTAAAAATAATGCAAAAGATATAATGGCGCATGGTTTTGTTACTGTGTTTATAACGCTTTTTATGTGCTTTATCATACGCACAATGTATGCTTTTGGAGAATTTGCGGTACTGCTGATATTTATTATTGCGTGGATGACGGATACTGGCGCGTATTTTACAGGGTATTTTTTCGGAAAGCACAAGCTTGCAGAGCATATCAGCCCTAAAAAAACAGTCGAAGGTGCAGTTGGCGGAGTGCTTGTGTGTGTTGCAGCATGCGTATTATACAGGTTTATTATTGACAGCATATATTCTGATAATTACGAGCCGGTAGTATATCTTGCATATGCAGGAATTGGTTTTATTGGTTCGCTGCTTGCACAGACAGGCGATTTTATTGCGTCTTGTATAAAACGAGATTACAACATTAAAGATTACGGTAATATTCTACCTGGCCATGGAGGTCTGATGGATAGATTTGACAGCGTGGTGTTTATTGCCCCATACGTATATGCTATGGTAGTTTTGATGTCAAAAATCAATTAAATTCAGTTAGTGGGTATAAATATGGAAATCAAACATAATATATCAATATTAGGGTCAACCGGCTCAATTGGAACCCAAACACTTGAAATAGTGCGGAGTAATCCTTGGATTAAAGTTTTGGCAATTGCGGCGAACAGAAATATTGACTTGCTTGAAAAACAGGCACGGGAGTTTAAGCCGGAACTTGTTTCGGTAACTGATGAAAAGGCTGCAGCCGATTTAAAAGTAAGGCTTAGCGATACAAAAATCAAGGTATTATCCGGCGGAGAAGGACTTATTGAGGCAGCACGATGTGAAAGAGCTGACACAGTAGTTACAGCGGTAGTCGGGATAGCAGGTCTTAAGCCTACAATAGAAGCCATATTAGCTGGTAAAAATATTGCGCTGGCAAATAAAGAAACTCTGGTTACCGGGGGGCATATTGTAACTGCTCTTGCGGCTGAAAATAACGTAAAGCTGCTGCCGGTTGACAGTGAGCATTCTGCAATATTCCAATCACTTCAGGGCTGTCGAGACAGGAAGGAGATAAAAAAGAT
>CALXUL010000289.1 GCA_944391635.1 uncultured Clostridia bacterium
GAATTAAGGACACCTATGACATCAATTTCAGGGTTTGTTGAAGGCATTCTTGACGGTACTATTCCTCCTGAAAAACATGAAGAATATCTTAAAGTTGTGCTTGAGGAATCTCGTCGGCTATCAAGAATGGCATCAGATATGCTGGAAATGTCTAAAATGAGTTCATCCGAATATAAACTGGATATGAAAAAGTTTGATATATGCGAAACAGTCCGTCTTGCAATTATCAGTATGGAAAGCAAGTTTGACAGCAAATCTCTTGAACTTGATGTATCCTTCTCAAATGATCAGATATTTGTCTTAGCCGACAAAGACTCAATTCTCAGAGTTATAATAAACCTCTTGGATAATGCTGTAAAGTTCAGCTATGAAAATACCAAAATAGGTGTGTCAGTATGGTGTGATGTCCATTCTGCCTATGTCAGGGTAGGTAATTTCGGCATAGGAATTGACCAAAAAGACTTAGAACATGTCTTTGACAGGTTCTATAAAACCGATAAATCAAGGGGAAAGGATAAAAGCGGAGCAGGACTTGGGCTTTCTATGGCAAAAAATATAATGAAGCTCCATAACAGCCGAATTTGGGCAGAAAGCACAACCGCAAAAGAAGGCAGCAACGTCAAGTACACAACTTTCACTTTCCGTCTTGAGCTTGCATAAATTGAATATAACCAAAAACAGCCGAGGCAAACGCTCCGGCTGTTTCTTATTTTCATTATTTTTCCAAAAGTCTTTTATAAGTCAAATCAATAATAAATGCACCGATTGGTGCCGTAATCAAAATAGAGATTACAGCAACCGATAAAACAGCATTTCCGCAGCTAAGCCCCATTGAAAGTGGTATACCGCCTATTGCAGCCTGTACGGTTGCTTTTGGGATGTAGGAAAATATACAAAACAGTTTTTCTTTCGGCGAAAAACCTGTTTTTAAAAGTGATATATAGACTCCCAGCATTCTAACTAACAGCGCCCCAAGTACAGCTAAAACCGCTGCCAACCCGTACGAATATGCATACCTCATATCCACAGTTGCACCGACCAGGACAAATAATATCAGTTCTGCCCCCACCCAGAGCTTTGAAAATTTAATAGATAGTCTTACAGCCGTTTCTTTTTTTCTCATATTTATTTCAACACCACATGTCATTACTGCTAAAAGTCCAGAAAACCCAAACACTCCAGTTCCTATTTTGTTTTCAACCGTAACAAATAAAAATGACACCGCAAGAAAAATAACTATCTTTGTACTGTCACGCATGTGTATTCTCGTAAATAATAAGCATAATAAAAGCCCTGCCACACCGCCGGCAACTATACCTGATATAATTGACGTCGGAATTGCCATAAAGGTTGACGCCTCCAAATTTCCGCTTTTTAAAAGCCCTGTCAATACAGTAAAAATTACAATCACAAAAATATCGTCAACAGAAGCCCCTGCCATTATCATCTGTGGAATCTGCCGCTTTGCACCGTAACCCTCCTGCATTATAGAGAGCATTTTAGGTACAATTACCGCCGGAGAAACAGCAGCCACAACTGCACCCATTACTGCCGCTTCATTATAATTTATATTCATCAGCTTTGGTGCAATAATCGTCATTGCCAAAATTTCAAAACAGGCCGGCAAAAAGCATAACAACACTGCGGGTCTGCCCGCCTTTTTTAATTCCTTTATATCAAGCGACAACCCAGCTCGTGCGAGTATGATTATAAGTGCAATCTTTCTTAAATCTTCTGAGATTAAAATTATTTTCTCATCCAATATGTTTAAGGCATAAGGTCCTACTATTATTCCCAGTATAATCATTCCTAAAAGCCTTGGCATTTTCAATTTGGAAAATACCGCAGCAAAAGCCGAACCAAGTAAAAATATGACAGATAAACTAAACAGCATTGTGCTTTTCTCCTTTCAAAATAAAAAAACTGATGAACTTTCCGCGAAAAACGCAGAAGTCATCAGCAAATATGCGGTTTAGGGTTTTTCCCTTGGGAGAACTTCATTCCCAAGAAAATAATGGCATAATAAATACTGTTTGTCAAGGGCAGATAAGGGAATTTATTTTAATAAAAAAGTAAAATTTTCTTGACGTAGACGCATAAAAGATGTATAATATATTAGTATTTCAAACAAAAAATAATATTTGCCCCCGTAGTTAAATGGATATAACAAAACCCTCCTAAGGGGAAACAGTTCCGCCACCAACCGGAGCTGAAAATTAAATATTTTGCATTTGTCCCAGTAGCTCAGTTGGATAGAGCACCGCCCTCCTAAGGCGGGTGCCGGAGGTTCAAATCCTCTCTGGGACGCCATTTGCACCGCTTTTGCGGTGCTTTTTGTTTTCAAAAGCAGACATATTTTTTCTTTTTCCTTACCCGTTTTTTGCTAATTGGAAACGAACTGATTTTTGTGGTTTGCTAAGAATTTTGCATTTTTGCTAATTGCCGAATTAGTGTGTGTGCGGAACGGTACTTCGTTTCTCACGCCTTAGCAGTAATTAACTGCGATAAGGTTTGCAGCAGCTCGGGGGATTTTTGCAGCTGTTCAATCAATGCAGATACATCCAAAACAGGCTGTTCCTCTTTGGGAGCCTGTACATTCCTTAAGTCTGCCTTGATATTATAGAACGAACTTTCAAATTTCATTGCATTTACTTTTCTGTCCTCGTCTAATATATGAGCATAAATATCAGTTATCATATCAATTTGTGCGTGTCCGGTATCACCCTGTGTCGCTTTCAAGTCACCGTGATTAAGCTTTAACTTATATGTTGTGCTTGAATGTCTAAGAGAATGAAATACAACATTCGGAAGTTCTGCCTTTTCTCTTAATGCTTCAAAAGCCTTCAGCAAGACTCTGCTTTCACACGGTCTGCCGTTATTCAACGCAACAACCAAATTATAATCTGTATATTCTTCTCCGAGAAGCTCTTTCAGTTCATCCTGATGTTTTTTCCATTCTCGCAATATATATGCCAGAGTTTTTGGAAGCCATATTTTTCTTATACTGCTATCGGTTTTGGGCTTTTTTAATACGACTCTTGTACTTGTATTCGGCATAAGCGGAGGAAAGATATAATACACATCTTTCTTATCCAATATTTCCAAACTGCTTTTTGATGCCCGTTGTAGTTCCTTATCTATATACACATACGCATCATCTCTTGCTATGTCATCGTCGAATATATGAACATTATCCCAAGTAAGACCAAGGATTTCTCCCTCACGCATTGAACAGGCAAATGAAAGATTTATTGCAACATAAAGTTTGCCGTCCTCACATTTGTCCAATGCTGTTCGTATCATTTCTGCGTTCCATATATCTCGCTTTTTGTATTTCGGTCGAGTATACATTGAAAATTCAAACGGGTTTTTCTGAATAATCTCTCATTTAACAGCTTGTTTAAAAGCACAGGATAAAAGCTTATGTATTTTATCCTTTATTTGGGCGGGTAAATATTCATCTTTCGGCTTTCTGTTACGATTCACAACAGGCTTAGTTTTTTCAAGCGTTCTGTTGAACTGATCCACAAATCGAGTATTAACCTGCTGAATAGGCACATCACCGATTAACGGATTTATGTAATTTGCGATTAGTCCTGTATTACTGTCGTAGGTTGACATACTCCATTTTTTCTCACCGTATAATACAACAAAGTCATGTAAAAACTCGGAAACGGTTTGATTATTCGGTGGAATAAATATGCCGTTAAACTGCTGATTTTCAATTTCCGCCTTTCTTTTCAGTGCTTCTTGGTGTGTATGCCAAGTTTCCCATTTTTGTTTTACTTCTCCGTTTTCATCTGTATAGTTATAGACAACGGAGTATGATTTTTTTATTTTAATTATAGATGCCATAATCTTGACTCCTTTCAGATATTTAATTTATCCAGCCAATCATCAAAGGATTTTTTTGAAATCCTTATTGAAGCACCTATTTTAACAACCTTAAAGTGATTTTCTTTTACTAAGTTATATGCCGATGTACGACCAATATTAAGCATATCAGCAATTTCAGCAACAGTATAAGTTTTTTTGTTGTCCTGCGTTTTTTGATTTAACATCTGTTTTGCCTCCTTTCGGTAATCAAAAAAACGCTTTCGTGTTCGTAATAATAGTATCACACAAAAGCGTTTTATGCAAAAAATAATCGCTTAATAGCACAAATCATTAGATACAATGTAATTGTTATATCTAATGATGTCTGATATTAAAATTCAAGCAATTACAGACGGTGCTTTGCAAAAGCACTCCATAGGAATTTCACCTCTCCGTCATCCGACCGAGCTGCCCCCATTGCCTGCGACGCTTTTAACGCTCGGACTGTGGCTGGGCAGAAGTATCATTATCCCGATATGTATTCATCGCCTGCAAAGCTGCAGCCTGCTCCATGCCGCTGATATTGGTCGCTCTTATAGTTTTTCATCATTGAAAGAAGGATGAAGTAGAAGCAAAACTATCGTCTTGGCGTATCCGTCACTTGGCTCGTCCACACCGGAATGTATCTGATTGCCGATTATACTGCATTGCTGTTATCTTGCATGCTTTCTTTGTGGGTAAAAGGATTATGTAGCGGGTTTCGGCTGTGAAAACTTGTTAATAATGTTTTTCTCCGATGAGGATAGTGTTTCCATAATTCGCCGCAGCAGAGCTTCTTCATCATAAGAAAGATAAGGAAACATCTCATTGCGGTAATCACCGAGCAAAAACACCCCACCGTTTGCGCCGCCTTTCGTATATATAGGTGCATAGCGACTTAAAAATACAATATCGTTATAAGCTGTTTTTCTACATACCGAAAAAACTTTTGATAATTCTACAATACTGCTTTTTCGGTTTTTAATTAGAAGTAATAACATTTCTATACGACGCTCAAAAGCAGTTTTTTTGTCTTTCAAAGCCGCTGCACCTCCTTTCAAGTTCCATTATAGAGGTGAATCTTGTAAGTTTCCTACACATTTCAAAAAATAATTTCATATTATTTACTCTTCATGTGAATTTTGTGAAAATTGCACAGAGGAAATAGGCGGCGCACGACTGTGTTTAACAAAATGAGTTAAACAAAGAACAGCCAAACTTACCCGTATAATAACAGCGGATAAATTTGGCTGTACGGTCGCATAATTATTATGTCCGTATCAGACGTCTGTTTTTGTAGGCGTTATTTAGTTTTATACTGTTTGCAGGTTACTTTAATTCATTTCATATCTCACTTTAATATATCGGTCAGTCTGTCGGCAATCTGCTGCACTCCGTAAATGCTGGGATGTATCTCGTCAGCTGACAGTAATGTCATATCACCCAAAAGCTCCAATCCGTTTATAAGGGTTACATTACTGAATGCAAGTCTGTCAACCGTTTCTTTTATGACTCTTCTCCATGCATCAGGCTCTTTTTTGCCGTGATAATCATCTCCGCAATAAAAAGGTGATATTATATATACCTTTTTATCCTTATTTCTTCCGGCAACCTCAGAAACGGCGTTTTCCACACGCTCTCTTATTTTACTTTCTTCCCAGTACAGCACGTTAATTCCAAGCTCCATAACCGCCATGTCCCATGCACCGCGTTCGCCCTCGGAGGCTATATAATCAATGACCTCCGGCTCCATACAACAGCTTCCCGCCATACCAAGATTTCTCAAATCCATATCAAGACTGTGAGCAAGCAATGACGCCCATGTATGTGATGTATCTATCGAATTTGAGCCGTGGGTGATAGATGAACCGTAACAGAGCAACGTCTTTTCCGGCGTTTGCTCCTTTGTAGGCGGCACTATATCGCCGGAAATGTCAAGAATTTTATACGCTCCTCTGTCGAATATAATTCTTACTACATCAGGATCAAACGAATCCCCCGCGGCTTTTGCCATATCACGCAAAGTGTCGATATTTTTCTGTTTTTCAAACACAAAATCAGTTGGAATATTCGGCACATATGTATTGTTTTCATGATCCGGATAACCGCCCTGAATACCTCCTCTGTAAACGTGGAAACAGGAATTCATGCTTTTATCAGCCGTAGACTGCATACGCACCACAGCTGTCCCACTGTTGATAACAAACCTAATCTCAACACCTGTTGAAAAAACATTCATATTCTTTCCGTTCGGCGCTTCAAATTTATCCGTCAGTTTCTTCGGCATACGATACCACGTTACTCCTCTGTCTTTACTGTCTATATCTATGTCCGAAACGTTATACAGCTGTGCATTTTTATATATCATTGAAGTTCTTCCTTTCAAATTGAAATATTTAACTATATATTTACAACAACCTTATGTCTGCTGCCCTTTTCAAGCGGCGGAAGAATGTTTGTATCTGTCTTTTCGCCGTCAAGGTATACAGCTTTTTTTCCGGTGCGTATAATCTCTATCTCATAAACCGCTCCTCTGAAGGTGCGTGTTATTTCTGCTTTATCCCATGCTGACGGGATTTTCGGATCTATCAGCAAGCCGTTAAACTCGGCTCTTACGCCAAGCATATATTCAATTATATATCTGAATACCCAGCTTGTTGTTCCCGTTGTCCAGCTTCCCGTAACCT
>CALXUL010000290.1 GCA_944391635.1 uncultured Clostridia bacterium
TTATGATATACTGCGTTCGAGAGTGACTCTTCAATCGCCGCATATGGATAATTAAAGAATCTGCGTGCTTCTGCAACATCAGGAAGCTTAATGACCTGCTCTTGAATGACAGAATTCTGTATATATACACTCAGGGCGCAAGTGTTAAGAATCTCGCATCATCTCAAGGAGATACTGCGGTTTTATATGCGGTTTGGAAAACGCCTGCCGAAGAACTTCAAAAACCATATCTTGCAGAGCTGGAAGAAATATTTAACAGTTACTCAAGCAGTAATTATACAGCTGAGGACTGGGATTTGATTTCAAATGTATACTATGTTACAGAAATGTTGGTCCGAGATGAAATTGATCCTGACAATATGAGTTTTTATTGCGAGAGTGCTGCTGAAGAGATGGCAGTGGTAATGACAAAAACAGAAAGAATTGAAGAAATAGTAGAAAAGTGGAATATTAAGCACAATGATGTAATTCAGAATATTAATAACGGCGTTCTGAATGAGGACAATTGTGAGACTGAATATAATAATGCAGAATCAGCACTTAACGAAATGACTGTAAAAGAGCTTGAACAATATTCTACACTTTTAAATGTTGAGGATCTTGAAAGAATCGCTGAGGATGCACTACAGGAGATAAATGTTCATTATGAGGATATAACGGCTTATGCAACGGCTGCTATGTGGGTAAGTGGTTTAAACGGTTCAGCAAACAAGCCTCTTTCAGAAGTGAGAGCGGATAGTTTTGAGTTGTATCAGACACTTAATGCACAGTATAATCAATTATCTGAAAAAGAACAACAGCAGATTGATGTGGACTTGACAGAACGTTTTGGACAGCGCCTTAGTTTGGTAACGCAAAAAAAATAGCGCAGTTAGCGAACTAAAGGGAGTATATTATTCGATAGATCAGAGCGAATATAATGAATACAGCCGTGAACTTCTTATAAAATTGATGAATGAAGGAATCGAAAAAATAGAAAAAAGTGAATCGCAGGAAACTGTTTTAGAAGAATTGATACAAAGTAAACAGGATATTCTGAATATATCAGGCGATAGTGAAGAACCGGAGAATCCGGATAACGGACCGGCTGATGATGAAAATGAAGACGAAGACAGCAACAACGGCGGAAGCGGTGGAAGCGGTGGAAACGGCGGAAGCACAGGAGGATCTGGCGGAAGTAATGGCGGCGGAATAACATCCCCCGCATACAATATAGAAATTTCCGCCCTTGAAAACGGGTCTGTTACAACAAGCGTTAAGCAGGCTGTAAAAGGTACCTCCGTTACAATAATAGTATCTGCTGATAAAGGATATCGTGTAAAGAGTATAAATGTGATTGATGGTAAAAACAATGAGATTCAATTGACAAAGAATGAGGACGGAAGTTATAAGTTTACAATGCCTAATTCAAATGTAACCATAAAGGCGGAATTTGTTAGGGAGTACCACGACACTTTTATAGATGTTGATAAGGACACCTGGTATTATGATGCAATATGTTATGTAAACGATAATGGTTTGTTTAAAGGTATGAGCGAAGATACTTTTGAGCCTGATACAAAGATGCTTCGTTCAATGTTAATGACGGTATTATACCGTGCAGCTGGTGAGCCGGAAGTTGACGAAGACCATGGATTTGCTGACGTTGAGGACGGAATGTGGTATACCGCTCCTATTAAATGGGCAAAACAAAATGGCATAACATCAGGAGAAGACAATAATACCTTTGCGCCTCATAAAAGCATAACAAGAGAACAGCTTGTGGCAATGCTTTACAGATTTGCAAAGACTCCGGAGCATACCGGTGATTTAGAAGAATTTAATGATGCAGATCAGGTTGAAGATTATGCTTCTGATGCGTTTAAATGGGCAGTTAGTAATAAAATCATAAGCGGTATGGGCGATGGCGCTTTAAATCCAAAAGGCGATGCAAGCCGTGCTCAGGTCGCACAGATGATTATGAAGTTCATGGAAACGATAAATAATTAATATTATACTTTATTTTACTAAGCCCCTTGGGATGCCAATCGGAAACTTTTGGCTGTACCAAGGGGTTTTTAATAAATACTGAATTTAATAATCGATATACCTGCCTTGCGAAATAAAGACCCTCGACCATATTGCTCTTAAATGGCTTAATTCCAGCGAATCAGAAATACGTACTAAGATTAAGAAGTATTTGTTACAAAAAAGAAAGCGAATATGCACGTGTTTATAAAGTAAAAGATTTGTATGCGGTAAAGGATGATGTAGTACTTGATGTTTAAATACATATGACAGCCGAAATCAGACTGCTTTATATAAGTATACTGATGGCATACTCAAAAGTGCTGATATGCTGAATATTAAATGCAGGAGAAAATGATTGGTAGCATAAATGTGGGAAACATTGAGAAATATACAGCAATATTTTATTGAAGAATATGTAAAATATTAGACCTTTATCATCTGCTTAAAATTCTAAAGCGCGAAATAAATGTTCGTCTAAAAAGACGGACTTTTATTCATTTGTGTAAAATATTTGGGAAATCCCTCTTGCAAACAATGACAGGTTGTTGTATAATATGTATAAATATACAATGTCGGAGGCGTAGGATGAGAATTGCAGTAATACCGAATCCTACTAAGGATAAGGGGTTAAAAAACACACATAAACTGTATAATATACTTTCCGGAATGAGTGTACAGATGTGTATGGACGAAAAATACAAAGAATCAGGCATTAATGCTGATTTTTTTTGTGGTGAGGAAATATATAACAGAGCAGATGTGGCAATAGTGCTTGGCGGTGATGGTACCATACTTCAAGCGGCAGAGCCTTGCGCGATAAGGCATATTCCTGTTATGGGCATAAATCTTGGAAGGGTAGGGTTTATGACTGAAACCGAACAGAATGATATGGAATGTGCAGCCAAAATGCTTGTTGAAGGAGCATATAAAATTGAGGAAAGAATGATGATGGACATTGCGTTTATGAGTGAAGGAAAAACTTTGAAGCTATCTGCGCTTAATGACTGTGTCGTTTCAAAACCTGATGCCCAAATGATTCGAGTAGGAGTTTTTGCAGGCGGCGAAGAGATAACAGAATACATAGCTGACGGTACAATTATAGCTACTCCAACCGGTTCGACCGGTTATTCACTATCTGCTGGAGGTCCGGTTGCGGATCCTGGTACTGATGTGTTTTTGTCAACGCCCATTTGTGCCCACACGTTGCATGCAAGACCGTCAGTTCTTGCGCCGGAGAAAAAAATAGAAGTACGTCTTTTTGAAGGCGCAAACAAGTTCGCAGATGTTACTGTCGATGGTATTGTAAAAGGAAAAATAGGCGTAGGCGGCTCGGTGGAAATAAAACGTTCGAGTATAAGGTTAAAGCTGATTAAATTCGGTCGTCAATCTTTTTATGATATACTTGCCGCAAAGCTTATGTAGAGAAAGGGATTTTAAAATGAAAAGAAAAAGACATCAGGCATTAATGCGTATAATTTCTGAAAAAGAGATTCAGACACAGGAGCAGCTAACGCAGGAACTTTGTGAGAAAGGTTTTGCTGTAACGCAGGCAACTGTTTCGCGAGATATAAAAGAACTAGGACTTATAAAAGCACCATCTGTTTCAGGCGGATATAAATATGCTGTTACTACATCTACTGAAACAGCCGACAATGAACATTTATCAATGTTTTCAAAAGCTGTTATAAGTGTTGATAACGCTTTACATACAGTTGTAATACGCACATATGCTGGTATGGCACAGGCAGTTGCGGCATCGCTTGATAAGATGTTTAGTCATGATATGCTGGGTACGGTTGCAGGAGATGACACTGTTTTGTTAATATGCCGATCTGAAAAAAGCGCAGAACAGGCGGCGACACGGCTTCTAAAAATGTTTGAGCGGAAGGACGATAAAGATGCTTAACTGTTTGCAAATTCGCAACATAGCGCTTATTGAAAGTCTTGATATAGACTTTTCCAAAGGAATGACGGTACTGACTGGTGAGACTGGAGCAGGAAAATCTATTATTATTGATTCTGTCAATTTAATTCTCGGTTCGCGTGCAAGCAAAGGTCTTATTCGCTATGGCGAAAAAGAAGCAAGTGTGCAGGGGATTTTTTCAGTTGGTTCTGCGGCTTGTGATTCTTTTGATGCGATTGGTATAGATGTTATTGATAATGAAGTTGTTGTAAGACGAGAAATATATGCTGATGGAAAGAGCGTTTGCCGAATAAACGGTGTTGTTGTCACTCAGGCTATGCTTCGAGATGTTTCAGAGTCTCTTGTTAATATTCACGGACAGCAGGATAATCAGGCACTATTTAATCCCTCAAATCATTTCAGGTATCTTGACAGTTACGCAGAAAATGCTGAAGAACTGTTAGCATATCAAAATGAAAATGAAAAATATAAGTCACTAAAAAAGCAGCTTGATAAGCTTTTGTATAATGAAAAAGAACGCAATGATCGTATTGATCTTTTAAGGTATCAGACCGATGAGTTGGAACGGGCGGCACTTTGTGAAGGTGAAAAAGAGGCGCTGCTTGAAGAAAGAGATATTGCGCAAAATGCCGAAGAACTTAATGTTGCATCAGCTAAGGCTTGTGACATACTTTATGATGATGACGAGGTAAATGCTTACATGTTGGTATCCCTTGCGGGAAAAGCGCTGGCAAAAGTAGAATCAATTCCTGCTGCGCAGAAAACCCAGGAGAAAATAATAGATATACAATACGCAATTGAAGACGTGGTAGGAGACATACGTTCATTGACTGA
Organism: uncultured Clostridia bacterium; assembly: GCA_944391635.1. Lineage (GTDB taxonomy): Bacteria > Bacillota > Clostridia > UBA1381 > UBA1381 > HGM11525. The sequence goes on from CALXUL010000290.1 coordinate 4,769, forward strand.
TGGTGTGGATTTTTCAAGGGAAAGACTTGATGAAATAGAGGAACGGCTTGATACAATTACAAGAATGGAACGCAAATACGGCGGAAGTGAAAGTGCTGCATTAAAATACTTTAAACATGCGCAGAATGAGCTTGCTGAACTTGATATGGGAGAGGAAATTGCCAGTAAAGTTGAACAGGAAATAAATCAGTCAGAAAAGAGACGCGCAGTTCTTGCTGCGGCATTATCTGAAACACGAAAGAAAGCAGCAAAAAAGCTTTCAAAAGAAATAGAGTCGGTACTTTGCGAACTTGATATGCCAAAAGCAAGATTTTTTGTGAAAGTTGAGGATGCACCCTATACCGATATTGGTGCTGATTCGGTTGAATTTTTGATATGTCCTAATGTGGGAGAAGAACTCAAGCCTCTTGCGCGCTTTGCATCTGGCGGAGAACTCTCAAGAGTTATGCTTGCAATTAAATCAATACTTTATAATGCAGATGATGCAGACACTTTGATATTTGATGAAATCGATACTGGTGTTTCAGGGTCTGCTGCGCAGAAGATAGCACGTAAACTGAAAGCGCTTAGCTTAAATAAGCAGGTTATATGTGTAAGTCACCAGCCGCAGCTTGCAGTTGTGGCAGAAAATCATTTATTAATAAAAAAACAGCAGTCTGGCGACAGAACTGTAACCGGAGTATCTGTGCTTGACCATGATCAGCATATCAGGGAAATAGCAAGGATAATTGATGGCGATAATCCAAGCGAGGCTGCAATCCTTCATGTAAAGGCGATGCTAAATGATGCGTGAGATAGGCAAGGTATGTGAAATAAAAGGTAACAAAGTTAAAGTATCTGTTGTACGTAAAAGCGCATGCGGAGAAAACTGTGCAAATTGCAGCGGTGGATGTGTGCCGACAAAAACTGTTATTTCTGCTGAGAGCAGTTTTAATGTAAAGCCTGGCGATATGGTTGTGATGGAAATGCCGGATAACTACGCATTACTCGCTGCATTTATAGCGTATGTTATTCCATTGTTTTTTGGGCTTTTGTCAGCAGGTGCGGCGTATGCTGCAAAAATGCAGGATATTTTCTGTGTAGCTGGAATGTTTATTGGCTTAGGTGCAGGATTTGTATTTTCACGTATTTTAAGTCATAAATTTTCGGATAAGTTAAAGGTTAGGATAACGTCTGCCTTTTCGGGGGTGAATAAAGATGGAGCAAAATAATAGTCAATATATAAAAATGACTACAGCGCCTGTAAAAGGTTTAATTTGCAGATTAGCTGTACCTACAATTGCAAGCATGATGGTGACGGCTATTTATAACTCGGCTGATACATATTTTGTTGGACAGCTTGGAAAGAGTGCGTCTGGTGCTGTTGGAATTGTTTTTTCGCTTATGACTATAATTCAGGCGGTTGGATTTACTTTAGGTATGGGGGCAGGCAGCAATATTTCGCGGCTGCTTGGAGCAAAGAAGAATAAAGAGGCGGATATACTTGGTTCAAGTGCGCTTTTTTCAGCAATTTTTTTTGGAATTGTTCTAACGGCTTTCGGAGTACCATTTTCTGCTCAGCTTATGCGACTTCTTGGCGCAACAGAGAGTATTTTGCCTTATTCTGTGTCATATGCAAGATATATCTTATTTGCTGCACCTATAATGGCAGCTTCTTTTGTGCTTAATAATATCTTAAGAGCAGAAGGACATGCTACTTTTTCAATGGTTGGTATTACAACTGGCGGAATATTAAACATAATTTTAGATCCTATCTTCATATTTGTATTTAAATTGGGTATTGCTGGAGCTGCGATTGCAACCGCTATAAGCCAATGTATAAGTTTTTTGCTTTTATTAACACCGTTTTTGATAAAAAAAAGTATTGTAAAATTGTCGATTACAAACATTTCAAAATCATACAAGATATATACCAGGATAATTAAAACTGGATTGCCGTCCTTTGCAAGACAGGGACTTGCAAGTTTTGCAACTGTGCTTCTTAATAAAAACGCTGGTCTTTGTGGTGGCGATGCAGCAATTTCAGCAATGACAATTGTAAGTAAAATTTTTATGCTAATTTTCTCATGTAGCCTTGGATTTGGTCAAGGTTATCAGCCGGTTGTTGGGTATAACTATGGTGCTGGTCTTAAAAAAAGAGTTAAGGAGGCTTTTTTCTTTGCACTTCAAATTGGAACGGTGCTTTTAAGTATCTGTGCTGTTATAATGTTTATTTTTGCAAAAGAAGTGGTTTCTGCATTTATATCCGATTCGGACGTTATTGAAATAGGAATACGAGCACTGCGGGCACAATGTTTTTCTATGCCGTTTCTTGCACTTGGTGTCGTTTGCAATATGACTTTTCAAACTATTGGAAAATCCTGGACAGCTACTTTTTTATCATCTGCAAGACAAGGTATATTCTTCTTGCCTGCAATCGTGATACTTCCTATATTTATACAACTTAACGGTGTAATAATAAGCCAGCCGCTTGCGGATGTTCTTACTTTTCTGTGCAGCTTGCCGTTCGCTATTTCCTTTATACGAGGGATTGGACGCGAAAATTGTCGGAAAGAGTAGAACGATTTGTAATTTTCCGGATTGACACAGAAAAATACTTTTAGTATAATTTTTATATAAAGCTTTGATACGGAGTTGAAAAAAATGAAAGAGGACGCACTTTTGCTAAAAGAGAAAAGCAAACCGCAGGTTGGGTACATAGGGTTAAAACTTAACAACAAAACTGATGCTGATATACTCTCTGCTATCGGCGGAATAGACACTCGGCAAAAAGAACTTAAACGTTTGATAAGGATTGGTATAAAGGAGCTGCAACGAAGAAGAGCAATAAAGGCAAAACGAAAAAACAGGGAATAAAAATATTAAAACGGCAGTTTTATATATGCCGTTTTTTTATTGTAAAATGTCTTGACATATATTGCCAGCTTAGATATAATTAACGTGATTTTCAACACTTAAGGAGGCAGAATAATGAGAGATTATGAAAACCCTGAAAAAACAGGGGATAAATTACTGAAGCAACGAGCATATTATATCCCATATCATTCGCTCGAAACAGCTCTTGAGGGCAAAAAAGAAAATTCAAAGTACTATTTTCTTCTAAATGGAAAATGGGATTTTGCATATTTTGAACGAGATAGGGACGTACCGGAGAAAATTGACAGATGGGATAGCATAGATGTGCCATCTGTT
>CALXUL010000291.1 GCA_944391635.1 uncultured Clostridia bacterium
GCTGAACAGTGTAATTAAGAACGGATATACAATGAATTTCTGGGCATACGGAACAGCTGAAAACGGCAGCGTTATGTCTATGGCAGGATTGTATGCGTCAGACGGACGTCCTTTGGGTGTCATCGAAAGCTATGAGCCGTCCGACAATAGCAGTGATAACAGTCTTGATAAAAAAATTACTGTTCATCTTGATGCTGCAAAGCTCGGCGGTAATAAGACGAATGCGGCGAACAGTATCGAAGCGGTATCGCCGGAGAAGATTGGCTTGGGCGGATGGAATATGTACACCGCTTCCTATGACAAAGCTGAGGGTAAAATTAAACTGTATGTGGATGGTCAATTAAAAGCAGAAAGCAGTGTGAATGATGATATAATCGGAAATATTTCACAATTGTTTGTAGGTCATCAGTATAAAAAATATTACGATGCCTCAGGCTATTATGATTGGCTGACACGCGGAGGCTTTAAGGGCGCGATAGACGGAATAAGCGTTTATAACAGTGCTCTAAGTGACGAACAGATTGCCGCGTTGTATAACGGAGAAGACCTTGATTACGGACTTGCCTTCTTTGAGGATGATTTTGAAGGGTATGACGGAAGCTTGGACGGAACATATACGCTGGGCGGGGTTACAAGTGGCGGAAAGATTGAGTTGGGCACAGAAGACAACGGCAACCATGTACTCAATGTTACAAAATATGACAATGTTGATAATGTGCAGGTAAGTGCATCGTTTGACAAAACATATACCGAAGGAACAGTATATTTAAGCTACAGCGTAAAGCCTTATTCGGGTTCGTCTGTAATGTTCTGGCTGGTAAACAGCGCCGGCAAACAAATTCGTTTACCGTTGTTTACAAATGACGGTAACGTAAAAGTAACCGGCGAAGGTATTACTGAGGCAGTATTGGGTACGTTTACGGCAGGCGAATGGTATGATGTTTCGGCAAAAGTAGACCTTGAAGCAAAATTGATTGATATTACCGTAAAAAACAGAAACAGCGGTACAACACTAAGTAAAACAGGAATTGCAACAAGTATCAGTGATATCAGCAAGCTGATGATACAGACATGGAGTGCTGACGGAACATCAAGCTTTGATAATATTGTTTTGAAAAGCGGAAGATCGGAAGCTGTAAATGACAGCGATGACAACGATTACATAATTAACGATAACTTTGAAAACGGCTTGAGTGCTGACTATAAACAAGTCGGAGGAGCCGCCTCAACGCTGGATATTGGAACTGACGGAACAAACAAATTCCTTAACATTGTAAATAATGATAATAATGTCCAGGCAAAAAGGGCGTTTGACAAAGAGTACACAAGCGGAACAATTTATGTTGATTACAAGGTAAAACCGGCAGGCGGAGCGTCAACAATGTTCTGGCTGAATGATAAAATGAGAGTGCCTTTCTTTGGTTCGGACGGAGCAATAAAGATTCTTGAGCCGGCAAATTCACAGCCAAAAGCCGAACGAAACATCGGAACATGGGAAAACGGATACTGGTATGAGGTTTCTATGAAAATTGACCTTGACGCAGGAAAGTATGATGTTTCAATTAAAAAGTCCGGTGAAGCTTCCTATGCCGCACAGCTAATAGGTGATTATACAAATATCACAGCTATTGGATTTATAAATATGCAGATGTACGGACAGGGCAGCGGAGCTTTTTCAAGCTTTGATGATCTTGTGGTGAGACATGAAAATACATCATCAAACGAAAAACTGCTTTTCAAGGACACATTTGAGTATTATAACAATAATACTCTTGATACGGGAAGCGGAAAAGACTATGTAATTGCTTATAGTGGCGCAGTAAGTTTTGGAATAGGAGAAGAAAACGGAAACCACAGCGGATTTATCAGCAGAAACGAAGGCGGCGATAATATACAAATGAAAAAGTATTTTAATAATGCCTACAGCAGCGGAATTATCAGCCTGAATTACAGCGTTAAACCCGCAGCCGGAGTTTGTACAATGCTCAGAATGGTCAATAAGGACAATAACAAAGCTGTATTACTTCCGTATTTTCACAATGATGGCACAGTACGAATTGCAGGTAACGGTGATATAGATATAGGAACATATACAGGCGGAAAATGGTATGACATATCATCAAAGATAAATCTTAACACCAAAACCGCAGATATTGTTATTACGGAATGAGATACCGGCAGCGTCATTAAGTACAGCAATTATCCGATAGGCAATGATAACGTATATGAGCTGAGAATGCAGGTATACGGCGGAAACGGCCCGTCATACTATGACGATATTGTTGTGACTCATAAGGCTGAAGAAGCAAATCTGCCATATTCTAATGACTTTGAGGGCGGATCGTTGGATTCAATGTATGAAAGTGGCACAAATAGCGAATGTAAAATTGTTGACAGTAATGACGGACACGGGAAAGTTTACCAGCTTCACGGAGACGGCGGAGCGCCGAAGCTTGAATATAATCTCGGCGGAATTACAAAAGGTAAGCTGAAGATTGAAGCGGATATAAAAACCGGGGAGAATACTCTTGCTACACTACTGCAGTTAAATGATAACGCTCTGCCTAACCTTATTCAGTTCGGTAATAAAGATACCCATGACGGAATATGGTTCGGATGGGAAGATGCAAAGTATGCAGACACAAGACTGGCAAATGCGTGGTATCACGTAAATGTTACTCTGGATTTGGATACCGGACTTATGGATTCATTTATTACCGATCCGAACGGAAGGGTTTATTCACTTACAAGGTATACGTATGCTGAACCAAATACACGGCTTGATACAGTATGTTTCAGAACATGGGATACCGGAACGTGTTATGTAGATAACATTAATCTTACCATACCGGCATCGGTAGGTTTTGAGATAACAGGCAGAGCAATAAAAGCAAACGGAGTTGAAATCACCGATTTTGAAACACTAAAAAATGCAGATAATCTGATTTTGAATGTAAATTATTATAATTCGTCAGAGCAGGATAAATCTGTATGGACATATGTTAACACATATAAAAACAATCTGCTTATTAAGAGCCATCCGGAATTGATTGTAATCGGTGCAACTGAGAAGGAAGGAACGAAGTCGGTAGATATTTCAGACGTATCCTTTGAAGGTGCGGATTCAATGAATGTATTGATATGGGATGACATGATGTATCCTATGTTTAATGCCTTTAACATAAAGGAAATGTCCAATAGTATGAAATAAGTTGACAGAATATTTGGGGGGTGAACGCAGTTTCGGCGGATGATTACATCCGCCCTCCTTTTATAAAGCTATATCAGAACATTCGGAGACGATTGCTCTTTGATCGCCATACAGTCAGCGGGCGGCGGTATTCAGGTTGTTGTAGTGTATAAATAAAAAGATTTATATATGATAAGCCGGAGGACAATACAGTGAACTTTAAAATAGATAACAGTAATAAAAACAGCGTGTTTAATTTGTCGTTATCAAAGGAGTCAAAAGAAAGAGATGATATTCTGATTTATGATGTATCATATAAATCGGAGGAGGTCAGCACGCCGTCAAAAATAACGGTCGAGTTTAATATGCCGTATATAAATGCGTTTTCGCTGTGGAATTCGCAGTGCGGACTGACGAGAAACGTGCTTCCCGACTGGCGGCCGCAGCATCAGGTTTCAAGATCGCGGCTTGCCTCCGGCATGCCGATTCAATCGGTCATTTCGCAGAACGGGGACAATACATTTACCATTTCTGTAAATGACTCGAAAACCCCTATCGAAATCAGCTGTGGAACAGAAGAAGTTAATGGAAGCTGTTTATGCAGGATATCGTTTTTTACGATTCCGATAGGAAAAATTAACGAATACAAAAGTCAAATTATAATCGACAGACGAAAAATCCCCTTTTATAAAGCTATATCAGACGCGGCTCGGCGTATGCGTGATTCGGAACAATTTGTTCCGAATCACGCGCGTAGGCCGATGTATTCAACGTGGTACAACTATCATCAGAACATAAACGATGATGAATTGATTAAGGAATGTAAAGCCGCATATGAACTGGGAATGAGAACAATAATTGTCGATGACGGCTGGCAGACCGAAAATAACGGAGGAGGCTATGTATATTGCGGCGACTGGCGCGTATGCAAAAGCAAAATCAAGGATATGGCATCATTTGTCAGTGCGGTTCATGATATAGGTATGCAGGTTATGCTGTGGTATTCCGTACCGTTTATCGGTAAAAATTCGGATATTTGGGAAGAGTTTAAGGGCAAATATCTTGACAATGAGGAAAATGAATGGAATTGTCTTGATCCGAGATTTCCGGAGGTTCGCGAATACCTTGCGGGATTGTATGAAAAAGCGGCTCTTGAATGGAAGCTTGACGGCTTTAAGCTTGATTTTATCGATTCGTTTGAATTAACGGAATATTCGGATAAAACAGGTATAGGCAGGGATTTTGAATCGCTTGAGGACGCGATAGAATGTCTTTTGTGTGA
>CALXUL010000292.1 GCA_944391635.1 uncultured Clostridia bacterium
TAGAAAAAACATCATGAACTCGAACCTTTCCTGATGTTTTTTCTATGGTTAAAATTTTTATGTAAACGCAAAAACAGGCATCACGTAATATTTGTGGGTTATCCTGAACTTTATAAAAATTTTAACCATAGAAAAAACATCAGGAAAGGTTCGAGTTCATGATGATACCAGCATAGAAGCAGGAATTATTGAAAAGGATTATGATATTACTTTATTTTTTAAAGAAATTGAGACAGCAGTGCCGGATATAATTTTTAAAGGCAGTACTTCTCTTTCAAAATGTTATAAATTAATAAACCGTTTTTCTGATGACAATGAATTAAATATTACTGCCATAGCAAATCCAACTGAAGGTCAAAGTAAGAGACTAAAATCAAATACAGTTTCCATTATAGACAAGTTTGGCTTTACTTTGACGAAAATAGAAAGTACAAGAAATCGCATGTCATTTAATAAATACATTGTAGACTATGATTCTGTCCTTGAAGCACATACTTGAAAGAGGATTTGGTAATTGAAATCTCCATTTATTTTAGGACGTATCCACATAATATGATGAGTGCATCAAGACTGATTTATGCAGTAGTTTTTATATTTTCAACAATCTCATTAATATTTTTGTATGCCATAGGAGACTAATGAAGGTGTAAAGTATTTACGCAGTGATATAGATTCCTGCCATCTGCTTTTCATACTCTTCCATTGTAAGTCTTTCAAATGCTACAGAGCTGGACATAATACTTCCCGCGCCGTAGGGATCCGAATTGTTCCAATCGGCGTTTCCTTTTCCGACACAGATTTAACTTCTATCACGCACATTGAATAAGAATTAAAAGCTTTTCTCCGATCTTTGCAGACACGGAACCATTACAAAGAATCATCTCCTCTACATCAATGTAGTTATGGATTGTATGAAAGGAGTCACCACCTGCGTTCCAAGGTTGCGGCTTCCTGAGTGGATGACAAGGTATTTGTTTTCGTCCACATCGCTATCTATTTCTATAAAGTGATTTCCTCCTCCAAGCGTCCCAAGACTTCTTTTAAGTCTCTTTGTATCCTTAAGATTACGATAACACTTTAAAACCGTTAAATCAAATCTTTTCTGTCTGCCTACCCCAGCATATCCGCCGCCGGGAATAAAGTAAGCGGCCGCATCAAACTTCTCAAAGTCAATATCTACTTTGCCTAAAGAAACGGTATACATACTACCGCCAATATCCACACCAATCATATTAGGTACCACATTGTCTGTAATGGTCATCCATTACCTGCATGTACGTCGGGCATAATACGAATTTTAGAAGTCTTAAATGCTGACTCATTGCACGCCGGCTCAATATGTCATAAGCAGTATCTTCAAGTACGTTTGTATAACAGACAGCAATATAAAACTTGCCTTTTATCTCTTCATTTAAAATCTGCTCTCAAAAAAACAGGGGGTAAAACTGCTCCTTACCCCCTAAATCTCATGCCACTATATTTTTATATCGTTCATTCATCAGAGTTTCCAGCATAAACTCATACGGTGTCATATCTGATATACTTCCATCAGTTATCATAGAGAAAAGCTTGGATGTGCATCCTGATACCAAAAGCACACCTTGTTCATTTTTGGTTACTGGCTGTTGTCTGTTCCTGCTCGAAACATTCCAGAAAACAATTTGAGGAAGTTTATAGCCCGCATCTTCGAACAGTTTCTTCGCGTACTCAAAGTTTGCCAGCGATGCATCATCTGCACAGCGATCAAATTCCATATCAGATATAATATACAATCTCTTTGGAAGTTCATCCTGTGGGACACTGTTCTTTTTGGCGGCATTTAAAACAAGCTCAAAAACTCTTTGTATATTCGTGTTTGCAACTTCATTCTAACCATTACAATATCTCACTTTATGTAATATATCATCACCTTTAATTTCAACAAGCTGCGGATTCTCAGAAAAAGTAATAAAATGATTTTTAAAAGCGCTTTTATTTCTTTCTGCAAAGTAAATTCCAAGAGAGAACGCAACTGTTGCCGGAATCGGATCGGAACCGCTATACATTGAGCCCGAGCCGTCAATTACAGCAAGTGCATTTTCACCTTTCGTGTAATCTTCTAACGCGTTCCAAGTATCATTGATAGAAATCCTTTCCTCATCGCTCACATCCCTTTTAAAAAATGGGGCAATTATTTCATAAGGTGTAAGTACATTGGTATTCAGTTTTACTCTTCCAGTACGTACCTTATATAAAAACGCACTATACCTTTCTTCATCATTACGAATAAATGCATTACGATACTTAAATAGTGCCTTAGAAGGTTGTTTTTCATAATCAAAGGTATAGTCCTTTTCGCGAAGATTATTCTCAATAATACGAATGTATGCACGAAGTCTTACAAGTATTTTTCTGTAAGCCGCATCGTCAAGCCCTAAAAAACGTGCCACCTTCTTTGCAAGCCTTTTCGTTTCACCATTCGATGCATTTACAGAGGGGAGCCATTTTGCGAGCAAAGAAACCTCTTTGCCATTTTCCATTTTTTCAAGATCCTTATAAAGCTGTGTTTTTATGTATTCCAGCATTTCCTTTTCAAGAGGTGTTTCAAACAAAACCATAATGTCATCAAAGCGCCTATATTCAGCTATGTAATGAAGATTTTTTCTGATGCTGTCCGGTTCATTATAAGAAAGCCATTTTACAATTATCTTAAACACTCTGCGTTCTCCAAGACCGCCTCGTACATCACGTGCAAAAAAAAGGAGTTTCATAGCAATATCTTTGTTTTCAGTATATGCACGCATAAAGAATGACACGATTTCTTCTTCACTTTCCCTGCGAAGTGCACCTACAGTTGCAAATAAATCAAGACAGTCAGATAATGTTGAGCTGTACGTTACTGCACCGTTTTCAGTAAAAGTTTTGTTTGATTCCTGTTTTAAATATTGCAGCATTAAACTCACTCCTTTTAAAAGAATAATCATTTAAAATTACAAGGCACCATCAGATACAGGAGTTCTCCCATAACGGGCATTTTAATACTCTGCTGTTTATCTAATATTATAAATTGATGTTTGTGCCTTTTGTAATAAATGCGCCCGGGTGGGAGTCGAACCCACCGTCACAGGGTTTTTATGACCCTACTCAAACCGCTGAGCTACGGGTGATATAACTATTTTCAAAATACTTGCCACATATTTGTTTACAGGAATCTCTTTTTTTATTTGCCATAATGGCTTGCGTGCGCAAAAATTCTCTGGTATTAGCTTAAGAACAAGACACCTTATATAAATAAAAATATAATCTTTGCTGTTAGTGTCTTTAATACAAGATGCATATATGCCACACAGAGACTTTCACTCTGCAAACACCCTGTTTATGAAACAGGTGCACCCTATTGGCGCTAGCGACAGATTTCTTTGCTGATAGCATCTTTATAGAATTAGGATAGAATCACCACCTCCAAGGTATTATGTAATATTGAAACTCTAAGATACCTCTATAGTATTTGACGCTGACACTTTCAATAAAACTTTCTCCTGTAATTGTTCCGTTTTATTTTTACAAGACTCTTTTAAATCATCCATTAAAACATAATAATTATTGCTGTAAGAGTCTTTATCCTTTTCAAGGCGCATTGAATGTGCTAAGGTTTTTCAAGACCTGTCACCTAAGATTGCTGTCAGCGCCTTATGTGCTTTTATTCTACATCCAAATTATTCCTTATTCACGGAAAAAAAGCTGCGAACTTATAATAGTCCGCAGCTTTTTTGACTTTTGAGTTTATCAATGATTAACTTTTTAAAGCTTTCTGATTCTAACACTTCAACCAAGGGACCAAAGGACAGAACGCGAATTACCATCTCCGGCTCGTCGTCTTTATCAAAGTTTATATGAAGAAGGTAGTAATCATCAAACCGTTCTGCTCTCTTCTCAAAATGAGCAAAGTGAAGCATACATCTCTCCAGAGTGTTTCGTTCTTCGCTCACCTTTAAAGTTATCGTTTCATAATCCGTTTCTGACTTGTTTGATTTTATTTCCGCTTCATCATCATAAATAGTACATTTTGTTATTCTTGCAACATTGATTGTGCTGATAAAACTACACCCTCTTGTAACAAGTCTAAATTTATCGTCCTTTTCTGAATACTCAAATCTTTCAGGAGAACATATTGCATAAATCGTTTTACCTTTTCGGCTTGTCATTTCGATTTCAATATTCTGACCGGTATTCATAGCCTTTAATATTGTACGAAAATGTGCAATATAATCTTTATTATCATAAGGATCGCCATCACTGTATTTGTCATAAATAAAGTAATCCTCATTTGTGAAAAGCGGTTCTATGTCCGAAAGTCCTTCTATTTCTACATCAAAAAGTTTCATTCTTGGGTCTTGCAGTATCGCCTTAAGCCACTGTTTTTGAATACGAGTCAGAGGCATAGTAGGTTTGTGCTTTAGTGGTGTTGTCAAATCACTTCTTACAACCTGCCATTTTTCGCTTTTCAGAGAAGGAATGATATTTAGCATGCTTTCTCCAAAGGCATTTTCTGATACAATTTTATTTAATTCCTTCTCGTTTTTATTGCCTTTTAAAATTTCTGCAATTATTTTTGCAACAGTGTTGTAGTATGCAGAGTATATCTCATTGAAAATCATTCCTCCCCCTCCTTAATACCATACATACGATACATTTCTTCCATATCTTCTTTGAATTGTTTTGCGTGTGATTTATTTGAAAAATTAATTTCAGTAATCCTGCATATAAATGTACGTATCCACGGTATCATTTCACTTGTATCATAAACATCTGCCGAAAAACGATATGTGTGTCTATTTATTTTTTTTACGTCTCCGATTCTTTTCTCACGCTCAAGTCTATGTACAATATGTCCCTCGCCGTCTGCAATTTTAACAGTAAAGTCAACGTGTTCAAGTCTGTCTTCCCTTTGTAAATTTCTCTTTGGTGTAACCCCCCACATCCTTGTCCTCATACTGTCAAGTTCTGCCCGAAGTTCATCAAATCTCGGCTCAGGATCTTCAATTTTCACATCAGATAAATAATCAACTCTGAATGATTTAATTAAATTAAAATCTGGTTGATAAGCAAGCAAATGCTGTCTGCCATTCTGCACGCTTATAAATATACGAAGAGGTATAATCCTGTTTTTTCGCGGCTCGTTTGATCTTCTGCTCATATTGGTTACGGTAATAATGCTCTTTTTCCTCATTGCTTTAAAAAGCATTGCAACAACTTCCGAATCCATTGCAGATGTGATATAGTGATGCTTAAAGCTGAAGTTTTCTTTTCCTTTCTTTTGTTTGTCAAGCAAGAATGAACCAATAACTCCGCATGGCGCAACCTCAGAATAGAAATTCAATACATCAGTAATATCAGGCAGAATTAAATCATTTGCTCTTTTGTACATCATCTTCTTGCCGGATTTTTCCGCTATGATAATGCCTTGCTCTGTATATTCTTTCAGCTTTTTACGAACAGTTGATTCATCAAACATCATTGGAGTTTTAAATCCTGCAAGGTAAGCATCAATTTCGTCTAATATTTCATGCAGTGAAAGAACTCTTTCGGGTGCGCTTAAAATATCAAATAATAGAAAGTGAAGTGTAATATCTCCGTCCGTAAAGCTTTTGGATTTTAAAGCTTTATAAAACGGATTATGCTTTGTAACGCGGCTATCTATAGAGATAAAAACATTTTTGCCTTCCATAGTCCTGACAAAATGCATATAATCTCCGAGCCAGCTTTCCATTCTTCTCCTTTCATCATCATAGGAACGAGAGCTTTT
>CALXUL010000293.1 GCA_944391635.1 uncultured Clostridia bacterium
GTATTGTTAAGTTTATTCTTAACGTCATCTTGATAAGACAACCTTCTATTAATATATACGGCGCGCCTATAAGCTCTATCGTATGCCAGATTATTTCATTTTCATATAGTTTCACCGTACTTTGCAAAAATATAACCGTACAATATGACTTTAAAAAATATATTTTAAAGCCGCTTTTAGCAACTATCCTGATGGGCGGCGTAGCATTGGTGTTATATAAACTATTATATACACTCTGCGGTATTAATATAATCGCACTGCTTGTTTCAATTGCTGTTTCCGCTGTGGTTTATTTTGCTTTTGTGCTACTGTTTAAAATACTCACCGAAGATGAGATAGAACAGATGCCTTCTGGTCAGAAACTTCTTGGGCTAATAAAAAAAGTAGGTTTTTACAGATAGTATTTGACAAAACCTGTTTGATTTGATAAAATAGCTTTGTGTAAATATTTTTTTAAATGAAAGGATGATGATTTTGGACTCGCTCCCGTCTCGATTACTTATCTCGGTTGTCTTGCTTATACTTATTGCAGTATATCACGCTGCTATGATTGCTATAAACGAGGCAAACGAGGCTCGGATCAAAAAAATTATCGATAATGACGCAAACAACAAACGTGCTTCACGTGTAATGTGGCTTATAAAGCACCATAACGAACTTTCCCGCACTTCTTATTTTGCAACTGTTCTACTTATTTCTGCTATTACCGTGATAGTTTGCACAAAACTGCATTTTTATATTGCAGATCATGCCGTTTTGTCGGTTATTCTCTCAATTATTATAGCTGATGCTGCCATTCTTACTTTCGGGATCTATACGCCGAATAAGTTTGCTAAAAAGAACGCGGACAACACTGCTTTGTTCCTGTCCGGAATCGCAAAGCCGTCTGTTATTATACTTCGTCCGTTTGTTTTCTTCTTCACTTTATTTTCTAAGCTTTTGCTTAAGCTTTTGAAAATTAATCCTGATTCTGATGATAATGAGGTCACAGAAGAGGAAATTCTTATGATGGTTAATATGGGCAGCACAAGCGGAGCAATTGACCCGGACGAGAAAGAAATGATAAACAACATCTTTGAATTTGATGATACACCTGCAAAAGATATTATGACTCACCGAACTGATGTGGAGTTTTTGTGGATTGAGGATGATATTGATACATGGGATAAAACGATTTTAGAATCAAACCACAGTATTTACCCAGTATGCGGCGAAAACGTTGATGATATTGTCGGCATACTTGCCAGCAAGGATTTTTACAGGATGCTTAGAACCTCTGAAAATCCAGATGTTAAAACAATTCTCAAAACGCCTTTCTTTATTCCTGAATCCATTAAGGCTGATGAATTGTTTAAGCAAATGCAGAAAAATAAAACGCATTTTGCTGTTGTGCTTGATGAGTACGGCGGTCTTGGCGGTATAATCACTATTTCGGACTTACTCGAAGAAATTGTCGGAACTCTTGCAAGCGTCGAAACGCAAGAAGCTGAAGATATTGGTAAACTTGATTCAAATACTTGGGTGATTTCCGGCTCAGCTGATATTGATACAGTTGCAGAAGCGCTTAATATAGACCTTCCAATAGAAGAGTATAACACATTTGCCGGAATGATTCTCGGCGAACTTGGAACAATTCCAGAAGATGGTTCAACCCCTGAAATTGAGGCTTATGGTCTTAGCATTAAGGTTACTAAAATCGAGGATCACCGCATTGAATCTGCAAAAGTGTCAGTTATTGACCCTGTTGCAGCAGACTCAAAAACCTAAATTTTATGCCCGCCTATTCTTCACCAATAGGTGGGCTTTTTATTTATAAATTCACGGAGGTATAAGATGGATAGATTTATAAGAACTGAAATGCTTATCGGAACTGAAAAATTAGAACTATTAAAGCAAAAAAAAGTAGCTGTTTTTGGTATAGGCGGCGTAGGCTCATACTGTGCCGAGGCTCTTGCAAGAGCCGGCGTCGGAAGTCTTCTTCTTGTAGATAATGATACCATATCACCATCAAATATTAACAGGCAGATAATTGCGTTATCCTCAACAGTAGGCAGACGCAAAACCGAGGTTATGAAAGAGCGTATTTTGGACATAAATCCTAAGTGCAACATTGAAACATCCAATCTTTTCTATACCAAATCTACAGATATTGAGCTTGATGGTTTTAATTACATTGTTGATGCAATTGATGCTGTATCATCAAAGCTTGTACTGATTGAAACAGCAAAGCGCTTGTCAATACCCATTATATCATCAATGGGAACCGGCAATAAATTAGATCCGTCAAGATTTAAAATCTGTGATATTTATAAAACATCTGTCTGCCCGCTTGCACGCGTTATGAGGTACGAGCTCAGAAAGAGAAACATCTCTTCGTTAAAAGTTGTATTTTCAGATGAGCTCCCTCATACGCCTCTGCAATTAGAAATATTACAAGGTAAAAGAGTTCCCGCCAGCATATCGTTTGTTCCGCCGGCAGCGGGTCTGCTACTTGCCTCTGAGGTTATACGCGACTTAATTAAAATATAAAAAATACCTCAGTGTATCAATGAACTGTCAGACTCTTTTTTGATTTGCTTTTATCAGTATACGCAGGTCAGTTTAAAGGCAAATTCGTAAAAAGCAAGCAATGCGCTGGTTTACTTTTTAAATCAGTTCCATCACATGTGGTTAATGAATTATCAACAATAGCTTTTATTGTTTACAATACTTACCTTACGGCAAATGAACTTTTTTGACAATCTGAAAAAGGACGGCACATAAGCCGTCCTTTATTTTATCTTTTACTCATCAACTATTG
>CALXUL010000294.1 GCA_944391635.1 uncultured Clostridia bacterium
AAAAAACACATTATTTTAATCAAAAGTTCCAAATGAACCTTTGCATATTCTGCAACAATTTTTTCTATTTTTTTAGTTCATTAATTTCATCATCACATATTAAAATTCTCGATCTCAAATCCTCCAAAATATAGAGCAAAGTTTTCTGTTATTTACACTTCAGTTTTTATCATAATATCATCCGAAACATTAATAACAAACCATAATAAGCAATAGTTATACATTTTTAAATTAGTGTATATTTTTTCCATTGCAGTCTGTAAATTATTTAATCCCGAAATTACCATGATAAACTGCAGTCCTACTAATATCCTGTTCATATCTGCAAGCCACACTTTTGGAATAGGCGGCAGATTCTTTAATTCTTCCACACAGTTTTCAACAAACTTGTTCGTGTCAATCTGTACACAGTATCCTGTTTTCTGCTTAATTTTATTCTACTGCTCCACAAACTCAGATGATAACTCCTTTATTCAAAATTGTTCTTACTAAAGAATTCACCTTCTATCATAAATATCACATTAATGACTATTTCTATCCCATCTTCAAAAATGATTTGTTTTTCTAACTTCTTAATCTTTTTGGCTCGGTCTGACCGTAATACCAAACGACTTTAGCGCAGGAGATACTGCCAAGCAAATGGTTTTTTCTGACCTGCTATGCTCGTTTCATCATAGTGCTTTTACTAGATTTTTTTCGGCTTTGTTAATTCATAGCTGTCCAGAATCATATTTTTAATGTCTTTTACTGGCACTGTACCATTTAGTATAATTGAATTCCAATGAAATTTATTCATATGATATGCTGGAACAACTGCTTCAAAAGCATTGCGCCATACATAAGCAAGATTGGGATCACATTTCACATTAACCCAAATACTCCCCTTACGTTCATATATGGCAGCAAACATTTTGTTATTGCCATTATGCCGCATGATTGTCCAATTCGGGTCATGGAACGGATAATCCTCGTATGTATCATCTAATCCTAAGCAAAATGCTATTATTTCTTTCCTTTTACGCATACATCACTAACCCTCTTTGCATATTTTCTGTTCTATAATTGGAAAAAAATCTATCTCAATCACCTATAATAACTTACATATTCTCTTCATCTATAGAGGTTATTTCAACAATATCATCAAATCCGCAATCCAGTATTCGGCATATCTTCGCCAGTAGATGTACGTATACATTTATAATTCTTACTAATTTATCCATTGTATATTCACTAATTTCTGCCGCTTTTCTTAAATCTATTTTTTATGTATTTATAAATTTACAATTTTCATAGCTTATTATAAAATACCTCATATCTAACCGACAGGTTTTATTGATAATGTAAATTCTAACATGTACTATAAAATTTTTCAATATTTACACCAAAATATTAATACTTTTTTGATATATTATCTTATCTGATGAGGTAAAAGTTCAGGGTAATCTTGGAGTGCCGCATCAGCATAGAAAGTAATAATAGCCGCTGAATATGACGTACCCTCTACAAGTTCGTAATCATTGGAATTTTTTATGAAAACAGTTTTGATATTCTTGCCTGAAAAAATCAAATCAAGCCCGTTTCCGCTGCAAGAGAAGTCTTGAGGCTCCAACCTTTCGTTATGGCTTCCAACGCCGAAAGCAAATGTTCTTTTGCCTTATCTGGCCTTTTTAAGCTCATATAATTCATTACTGCGACCAAATGCAAATATATAGTCGGGATAGGATAAATTTCTGATTGCAGAGCAAGTGCGGTTTCCGCAATCCCAAGACTTCGTCCGTAGTCCTCTTGCAAATAGGTATAATGTGCTTTCACATACAATGCAAACAGACGAGTTCCATTTGGAAGCAGATAAAGATAATCCTGAATAGGCGTGGCTTCCTCAGAGAAAGGATTGCTTTTTCCGGATGTACAATAAAATAATAATATTATTATGCAAGCATAATTCCTTTTTTATCTGCATTCTCTGTGTTTTCAATCATTTTCATACATTGTCCCACTTCAAACACTGTGTTCATAAGCGGCATTAGATAAGTATGGGGATTAGGTTTCTGTTTTATTTTTGAAGAGTTTGGAGCGCTTTTTGCCTTTCGCGGATCATCTGGTTTTGTAGCGTCTGCCGGAATCTTCCATAGATTTCCAAACTTTTGTGCCCCTTCAATACGACCGTCAGCACAGTATTTCAAAACAAGCCTTTTCGATATATTCCATTTTTCTGCAATCTCTTTTGCAGTAAAAAAATCCATTATTACACCTTCTTCAAAACTATTCCCGTTCGAGAACAATTTTGTTTTTTTAATTATGTTTAAGTAAAAGTTATCAAATAATTGTTCCATGTATTTTTGAATAAATGTCTTTTAATTAATTGTATCAAAAAAAATGAGAGTTTTCAATGGGTGTTGCTCATTTTTACTTTTACTTTTGTAGCTTTGTCTTTGTAACGGATGGCGGACCATGCGACTCCAGTTTTAAAAATATTCAATTACTCCTACCTGAACCTAATGTTTTGTGTTATAGTGTTCACATGCGGATTCTATTTTATAATAGTGGATTGCTCATATTCGATGTTCAGAATATTCTATATATCTTGTATTAGCAAATGCTTCATATGAAAACTTTATCTTGTTTCGGACGGTGACTGTATCATAAGCAAAAGTGTTTTTTAAATATCTTTGTCCCATTTGATTGTGTCCTTGGCCATAAATATATACGCTTCTTTTACCGGTACTATCAATCTCTGTAGTAGAGTTGCATAATCATTTTGATACAAATTAAAACGGCGGTATTAACCGCCGTTTTAATCAAATCTTATTCTTCAACTCTTCTAAATACTATATTATCAATTTTAACATTTTGCATCTCGCTTGATTTGGTCACAAGCCTCGGTCCAAACGCATAAAGATAACAACCGTCATATTCCTCCCCTATTATCATTTCGCCTACAACATCAACCATACCATCGGTTGATTCTGTTACTTTCCATTCCTGTTCATTTGTGTAATAATTACCCATACCTTTTTCATCATTACTATAAAATCCCATCTGCATACAAAGTTCTGTGCTCGGATCTGTAAAAGTTGCATCCACGCTTGCTTCTATAATATATTTTCCTGCTCTTATTGGTATACGCGCGTTTTCTTTTGTCCCTGTTATTGCAGTGTATACTTGAGTATTGGCATTTCCTGTACCATTATATAACGTCATATCTGCATAATATTTCCCGTATTCTTCTGTTTCATTTTCCCAAGTTCCCGCAGTTATTCCGCCATAATTGACATTAGTTATGCGGTGTGTATAATAACCGGTAAA